>JAYTTL010000376.1:0-3389 GCA_043745325.1 Actinomycetes bacterium | reverse complement strand
GTGCATCGGCACCAGCATCAACAACTCCCTGTGCAATTGCGGTTACATCCGTTACGTCGGGTGAAAGTTTTGCGATGATTGGGATTTCTCCCCCCGTTGCACGTCGAACACCGTCAATAACTCGGCGAGATGCATCTAGATCACAAGCAAAAACTAATCCGCGATTTTCTACATTAGGACAGGAAATATTGACCTCAAGGGCGCTAATTCCAGCCACCGATCTAAGTTTGCGAGCCAATGCTGCATACTCTTCAACACTTTCTCCCGCTATAGAAACAATGATGCGCGCCTTTTGGTCAAGTAGATATGGAATATCGTTTGCGATAAAAGAATCAATTCCAGGGCCTTGAAGACCAATGGAGTTGAGCATGCCGCTGGCAGTTTCAGCCATTCGCGGCGTTGCGCGGCCAGCACGAGCTTTGTTCATAACCGACTTTGTTACGACCGCCCCAATTTCATGGAGTGGGAAAAATTGCGCTAACTCGCGACCAGAACTCGCACATCCACTCGCAGTAAATATGGGTGAGGAAAACCAGGCGTTGCCTAAGGTGGTGGAGAAATCTAATGTGGTCATAACACTTGACCCACTTTCTTCCAAAGCACACTGGCTCCATCCATTACTGGGCCATCAATACATGAACGAAGCATTGAGGCTGTACCAAATTCATCGGCCACAGGCAGTACGCATGTCATACAAATTCCAATTCCGCATGCCATCGACTCCTCGACGGCGCACTGATGTACGACATCGGTGTCTTGAGTAATCTCACTGATTGCAGCGAGCATCGACATTGGTCCGCATGAATAAATTACCGCGATATCAAGATCCTTTATTAGGGTTGCAATAGGATCGGTTACGCGACCTAGTTGCCCCATCGAGCCATCCTCTGTGAATAATCGCAATGAGTTAACTGATCGTTTACCTTCCATTGGCGCATATATTTTTCCGGCAGTACTTGCGCCAAGCAACATATCAACTCGACAACCCCGTGCATTGAGTACTTCAGCTAAACCAAAAAGTGGCGCAGAGCCATAGCCACCTCCCACGAGCAAAACAGCGACCGGTGTAGTCGGGATACCAAAGGCATTACCAAGCGGTACAACAATATCGAGAACGGCACCTTCGCTTTGTGAACAGAGCCATCGACTGCCTTGACCAAATGGCGCAACAATTAACTCCATCGTGCCACCAAAAGTTGAATTATTTGATACTCGCGAAATGGCGAAAGCTCTTCGCAAGATCATCTTTGACGTTTCACCACCAACGTTTATCGCCACAAAGTTTCCGGGCTTACATACGTTGGAAATCTCACCGATATTGATTAAAAGTTGGTGATATTGGCCGACTCGCTTATTGCCCACCATCGTGGCATTAATCTGAGTGGCATTTCTATTTATCTGGGCCATTATTGCATCAGCCACTTTTGAAGGGATTGTATAGATAATTCCTGGGACTGCAAAAAACGAATCCCCTCAACTGCGGCGTTAAATCCGGCGATCGTTGTAATAATGGGGATGTTGCCTTGTACAGCAGCGGTACGAATGAGCCAACCATCAGCTCTTGTTCCACGGCCAACAGGCGTATTTATGACTAAGTCAATCTCTCCAGAATTAATAATCTCCACAATGGTGGGCTCTCCCATTGCTCCGGTTCCATCAGAGTGTTTGCGTACAGAAAATGACGCTACTCCATGTGTGGCTAAGAATTGAGCAGTTCCATCGGTCGCTAAGATTTTAAAACCTAAATCCACAAGCCCAAGCGCGGCCTGAACTCCAGCTAATTTATCTTTATCGGCAAGTGAAATAAATACAGTGCCTTCTTTTGGAAGCGGACCGAAAGCTGCAATCTGTGATTTTGCATAACTCTCGCCAAAACTCGGCGATATTCCCATAACTTCTCCGGTTGAACGCATCTCTGGGCCAAGAACTGCATCTACTCCTTGCCCATCGCTTCGGCGAAAACGGTTCCAGGGTAGGACGGCCTCTTTCACCGACACACCTTTGGCCACGCCATCACCAACGGAGGGCAAAATACCCTCGGTTCGAAGTTGGGCAATGGATGCCCCAAGCGAGATGCGGGCGGCAGCTTTAGCTAAAGCTACCCCTGTGGCTTTACTGACAAATGGCACTGTTCGAGATGCTCGAGGATTTGCTTCAAGCACATATAGAATATTTTCGGCGATGGCGAATTGGATGTTTATCAATCCAAGAACTCCTACACTTTGTGCAATTTTGTGTGTGGCTAATTTTATCTCATCTAATTGCGCTGATGTGATGGTCAGAGATGGAAGCACGCATGCACTATCACCGCTATGAATTCCAGCCTCTTCGATGTGCTCCATCACGCCACCTAGGAACAAATCACTGCCATCAAAGAGTGCGTCGACATCGATTTCAATCGCACTGTCTAGAAAACGATCGACAAGAACTCGGTGTTCCGGAGTTATTTCGGTCGCTCGGGCTATAAATCCGGCAAGTGCGGCATCATCGTAAACGATTTCCATGCCACGCCCACCCAAGACAAATGATGGTCTAACAAGAACTGGATAACCGATGCGCGTTGCAATAGTTATGGCCTCTAGTTGCGTGGCCGCCATTCCAAATTCTGGCGCATTAAGTCCTTGATCCTGCAAAATTTGCCCAAATGCGCCGCGTTCTTCAGCCAAATTAATCGCTTCTGGAGTTGTGCCCAAAATAGTTACGCCATTTGCTTTAAGGCCTGCAGCTAAATTCAGAGGTGTTTGACCTCCCAACTGAGTTATGACTCCGAGAAAAGGTCCAGCAGCAGTTTCTGCATGAATGACTTCAAGAACATCTTCGAGCGTCAAAGGCTCAAAGTACAATCGATCACTCGTGTCATAATCGGTAGAAACCGTCTCAGGATTGCAGTTAATCATGATGGTTTCATACCCCGCAGCGCGAAGTGCAAAGGATGCATGAACGCAGGAGTAATCAAATTCAATACCCTGCCCGATTCGATTTGGGCCACTCCCTAAAATGACTACGGCAGGTTTCACACGCGCTCGTACTTCTGTCTCTTCCTCATAACTTGAATAGTGATACGGAGTAAAAGCTTCAAATTCAGCGGCACACGTATCTACTGTTTTATATACAGGTCGGATTGCCAAGTGATATCGGATGCGGCGAATTTCATCTTCACTGACCCCACGAAGTTCTGCAATTTGCGCATCGGAAAAACCAGAGGATTTGGCGTTTTTCAATAGATTAAAATAAAGCTCTCCGGGCTCGGATATTTTTGCCGCATGCTCATTGATTGCCAGAATCTGGTGCAAAAACCAACGATCTATTTTACAAGCCTCATATATCTCTTCTACGGTCGCACCTGCCCACATTGCTTGCTGGACTTGTTGCAGCCGATACTGAGTTGG
>JAYTTL010000375.1:0-3399 GCA_043745325.1 Actinomycetes bacterium | reverse complement strand
AAGCTCTGAACAGAACCAGACGCCCTACGTAAGACCTCCGTAATTATAAATAAATAATAACCCCATAATAAAAAAAATAAAGGGAGAATAACTTTAGATGTATAAGACATATGATACCAAAGCATTGATGGAGGCATGGTCACCAATTCTTGACGCTGACGGGGAACGTCAGATCAAAGACCCATATCGTCGTAAGACGACTGCCATCTTGCTTGAGAATACCCGCCGCGAAGTCGGCATGGCCGCAAGTATGGGTAACCCCCAGCAATTCCTTTCGGAAGCGCCGATTCCTGCCAACTTCATGGGCGGCTCTAGCTCGACCCCTGGCGCGGGTGGTATCGACACGTTCGATCCTATTCTTATCTCAATGGTTCGCCGTACCGCTCCGAATATGATCGCGTATGACATCGCTGGCGTTCAGCCTCTTCAAGGTCCAACCGGCCTTGTGTTTGCGCTCCGTCCAACGTTCTCGAACCAAGTCGGCACCGAACTCTGGTATAACGAAGTAGATACTTCGCGTTCTACTATCGCATCAGGTGCCAACACTGCTGGTAATAAATTTGTTGGTTATCTCCCTGGTAATAACACGGTTTCGGCGAACATCGCAGAAACTGGTCTTTACAACTGGGCTGGTGGTATGTCTACGGCGCAGGGCGAAGCCCTGGGTACGGATTCGAACTCAGCTTGGCCGGAAGTTTCGTTCACGATTGACCGTAATACCGTCAACGTCAAGGAACGTAACCTGAAAGGCGAATACACCATTCAGATTGCTCAGGACATGAAGGCCGTTCATGGTCTTGATGCTGATCAAGAGCTTTCGACGATTATCTCGACCGAATTGCTCGCAGAAATTAATCGTGAAGTCGTGCGTACTATTAACTTCACTGCCAAGCAGGGTAGCCAAGAAAATACTACGACTGCTGGCTTCTTCGATCTTGACACCGATTCTAACGGTCGTTGGTCGGTTGAAAAGTTCAAAGGTATGATGTTCCATATCACTCGGGAATGTAACCGCATCGGCAAAGAAACTCGTCGCGGCATCGGTAATATCATGGTTTGCTCTTCGGACGTTGCATCGGCTCTTCAGGCCGCTGGCGATCTCGATTACACGCCCGCGATTGCCAATGCGCTTAACGGCGACGTTGACGATACTGGCAACACGTTTGTGGGTGTTCTGCGCGGTAAGATCAAAGTCTTTATCGATCCGTATGCCGACTCGATCCTTGCCGGTTCTCCTGGCCTGAATTATTTCACCGTCGGATACAAGGGACCAAACCCTTACGATGCTGGTATTATCTACAGCCCGTATGTTCCGCTCCAGCGCGTAACGGCAACCGATCCTGGCTCGTTCCATCCAAAAATTGGTTATATGACACGCTACGGCATTTCAGCCAACCCGTTTGCTCAGGCTGGCACGACTGGCGCACCGTCGAACCAAGGTGTTATTTTAAAAGATTCAAATTGTTATTATCGCCGGACGCTCGTGAAAAATCTCATGTGATATATTAGTCACACTCTGACATAACACGATAAAAAACCAATTGTATAAATAGTAGGGTAGAAATACCCTACTATTTTTTGGAGTCATTATGCACACGATCTACAAATTGATTTCACCATCTGGCAAATGTTATATCGGCCAAACAAACAAGACCGCTAATGTACGTTTTAAACAACATGTTACCGCATGGAAACGCAACACCTCGCGTCAAGGCATTCCCTCCAAGCTCTTTAATGCTTTTACAAAATACGAGCCAGAATCGTGGACCCTCGAAGTTTTAGAGGAAAATATTGAAACGGACGCCATCGATAAAAAAGAGCAAGCCTATATCGAACAATTTGATACCACATCAAATGGTTATAATATTTCCCGAGGAGGTGGCTCAAAAAAATCCTCATCCAACGAACTTCAGCACAATCAACGGATATCCGAAAGTCGGAAAGCTTTCTTCCAAACACCAGATGGTGTGGAATGGAAATCACAATTACGCGTTCGTATGATTGAATATAATACGTCTCGTTTGGGCAAACCAGGACATAAACATTCCCGCGAAACTGTTGAACAAATCCGCGCTAAAAATATTGGTCAAAAACGTACGGATGACGTTAAGAAAAAACACTCGTTACAAATGAAAAAACGGTGGGCAGATGGGGTGTTTGCCAACAGACCTAAAAGAACCAAAGAACAAATGTTAGCCTGCGGCTGTACTATGCTCGGCAAGAAACAATCCGCTCAACAAAAGTCTAAGGTATCCGTCGCCCTCTCTAAAACCTATACCGTTCGGTTTCCTGATGGTTCAGTTCATACTGTTATTAATCTCTGTGAGTTTGCTCGCAACCACGGCCTGGATCAAGGAAACTTGAGCCGAACATTGGGGTGTAACTCTACACACAAAGGTTACACTGTTCTATCGCTCATATGAGAACACGATAAAAAACCAATATAAATAGTAGGGTAATTACACACAAAGCGAGGTCGAAAAATGGCTGGTTGGATAGCCGTCACGGGGGGTGGCGTGCGCGACACGAACTACATGATCGGCGACATTTTTATTAACAACGGCGACGAGAATTATAATTTTGCGCGCTGGCCAAACGCGACATGGCATCGTCTGGCGCTATCAGACTGGGGAATCCCCCCCGAGGCCAAAGCCGTGTTGATCATGGGCCGATTGGCGATCACCAGCGGCACCTACGACGGCGCGACCGAACTTGAGGTGTCGTTTAAAAAACCATCCGAGCCGAACACGACCCTTATTCATAGCCGATATTGCCTGCAAGCCCAATGCTTCAAGGGGGTATCGGCCCGCGAAGTGCAAAGCACGCTGATCATCCCAGAAAATGGCCAGATCGATTTTGGCTGGAATAACAAACCGACCGGAAGGCTGAACTATCCGACGACCCCAAGCGTCGGCATCAACATCAGTTTTAAGCAGTATTACATCTAAGGCGCAATAACCTGGACGTTGGTTGTTGTCCTATTGTCGATGTCCCCGATGTCGATCCAAACGTTTGCGACGTTGTTCCAGACGTTGACCTGTACAATGTCTCCGACGTTGGCTCTGACGTTATTCCATACGTTGGTCCAGACGTTGTTGGTCATGACGTTGTTGGTCATGACGTTGTTTGTGACCTTGTCCTTGACACTTTTAATGTTAAATTATCCCTAATGTTGTCCCTGACGTTGTTATCGATGTTGTCCCAGATGTTGTTCCAGGCGCTGCGCCAGACGTTGGGCTCGGCGTTGGTCCAAACATTGCCCCAGACTTTGATATAAACTTTGTCCTTAACACTTTTCATTGTCCCTCCCCCAAACTACTTTTCACGTTGTTCGTGAATTATTTGCCCCCAAACGTCAGTCCAGACGCTATCCCAGACGTTGTCAAAGACGTTAGATGG
>JAYTTL010000374.1:0-3413 GCA_043745325.1 Actinomycetes bacterium | reverse complement strand
AAACCCCGTGTCCCGATAAACGCTTTTCATTCTCTAAACCAATTTCTCGATAAGCCGATCCCATCGCAAGGATGACGGCTCTAGCCTTAATTGTGTTTCCAGAGCCGTCAATCAAAATCTTCACACTTCCTGACAAATTCATCTCAACAATGTCATCTGTGATCAACTCAGAACCAAATCGCTTAGCCTGCTTACGCATATTGTCCATTAAATCAGGACCCATCACGCCATCGACAAAACCAGGAAAGTTCTCAACCTCTGTTGTATTCATGAGTGCTCCACCGGCAGTAACGGAACCTTCGTAAATGATTGGATTCAACTGCGCACGAGATGCATATATCGCAGCTGTATATCCAGCTGGACCTGATCCAACAATGACCACATCTCTAACTTCACTCACCAAAATTCCCCAGCATTCTCATTTGTTGTTACCTCTTAGAACCCTTGACATAGTCATTTTATTCCACATCCGGTGAGCGACGCAGGAGCGAATCACGTAAGTGAGTTATCATTGAAATCTCTTCTACACCCGCGGCTTTACCTGCAATCAAGTAACCAAGAAAAGCCATAAACATAATGATTCCAAGTTCTCCTGCACGGGCAAGATGTGAAAGATTAACGCCTACCCAGTTAATGTACTGAGTGAGCGCGAATAAGGGAGCCATTACACCAACTGCGGCGCCAATAAGACGAAGGTGTTGACCAAAGAAATCCATAATTCTTATTGGACCAGTGTGTTTTTTGAGCAAGGAAAGGGTGATGAGCAGACCAACAATGTAACTAATAGAGAAAGCGAAACCAAGACCTATCGTGACCCACTGATTCTTCAAGAAATGTAGGAAAAAGTAAGAAAGACCGACCGAGATGAGGTTAATAATAAAGATTGATATAACTTGAGTACGGGTATCCTCAAAGGCGTTGAATCCTCGAATCAAAATTAGATTAATTGAGAATGCAACTAATCCAAAACTCAATGCTGACAAAACATAACCAATATAACGTGAATCTTCTGCTGGAATTCCAATGAAAATTACTTGGGTAATAAGAGGCCCGAAGAACAAGAATGCCACCGCACTCGGAATTGTAATAACTCCGACTAATTTGATTGCTCGAATTAATTGAACTCGAACCTCTTCATGGTTCTTTACTAATGCCAAGCGGGATAAATGCGGCAGGATTGCGGTAATTATGGAAATTGTGACAATTGAGTATGGCAGCAACATTACAAAATATGCATATGTATAAGGGGTATATCCGACACCTCGACTTATTCCCTCTTGTGCGCTACGAACTGCCGCACTTGTTGCTACATTTACTGTAACCAAATATCCAAGTTGTGAAATCAAGACATAGAGCAAAGTCCAACCTGCCAAACCAAATGATTTACCAAGCCCAGCTAATCCCCATTGGGGCCGTAATTTAATTCCCAAATGTCTAATAACCGGAATCAACACAAGGGCTTGCACAACAACACTAAATGTTGTTCCCCAGCCTAAAATTTGAATCTGCTTTGAGGTAATCGTCTCTAAGCTAACTCCAGGCGAAAGCAATAAGAATCCGCCAAAGAGTGCGATGCCAATAATATTATTTGCGATTGGCGCCCACATGAGAGGTCCAAAAGAGCCACGGGCATTTGCAACTTGGCCAAGCATTGTAAAAAGTCCAAGGAAAAATATCTGTGGTAAGCAGTAACGTGTAAATGCGATTGCAATTTCTTTTTCTGATTCAAAGCCTGCTGTAAAGAACTCTGGTGCATATAATCGTACAAGTGCTGGGGCGAAATAAACTCCAACCGCAACGAGAATAAATAAAATGAGCGAGATAGTCGTGATTAAACGAGAAGCAAAACCATCACCACCATCGTCATGGTCAAAGGATCTGACTAACTGTGGAATGAAAATCGCAGTGAGTGCACCACCAACAAGCAAGTTATACAAAATATTGGGCATCGTATTTGCGACGTTGTAGGTATCGGCCAGTAGAGCGGTGCCAAATACAGCAACAATAAGGATGCCGCGGATAAAGCCAGTAATGCGAGAAAAGATTGTTCCAAGTGCCATTACTCCTGAGGCACGAAATAGCTCACTAGATTTCACGTTTTCGCCCCTTTCTAACTCGTCGAACACTCTGGGCAACTGCGGCCAGCAGGAGAAGTATTGCCGCTCCCGTCGTAAACCAAGTGACTCGGGCATCAATCACCGTAGCGTTTAACGCCAAAGTTGTAGATGGGACAACAGCACTGCCTTCATCGTCGGTAATTTGGGCAAAAACTAAGGTTTGCCCCGGGGCCACCACATAGGTGTTGAGCTCTAACTGGGTCTTTGAGTTCGGTGCCAATTTCAATGAACTAAAACTATCGACCAAAATCCTTGCATTCATTGCCAACATTTGGATATCAATAGTAACTTCAACTGGAAAATCGTTGATAACGGTCACGGGCAACTTACTTTTTTCAGTCGTTATCTGATATTTTCCGGGGTTTACTCTTAATCTATTGAGCTGGGCATTAACGGCGGCGTGAGCATTAAATGAAAAATATTTACGGTCCTTAAAAGTTAATTGTGGTGAAAGCAAGCGGGCTAAACGCACTCTCAACCATAACAAATCCGGTGAATTAACCACTTTCGACAACCGTGTTAACGCTTTTCTATCGTCCCCATAGCCTTTACGCAATAGTGGGCTCAGTTTTGAAATCCCAGTACTCCATCGTCCTTTTTGCTCACTACTAACAGTCCGGCCCAAACTTATCTCTAACTGCGTTTTTCCAAACGAGTAGTACATTCTTAACTCGCTTGGTGCTAAACGCTTAGCCATTGAAACATCAGGGTTGCCATAAGCCAGTGCAATGACGTTGTTCTCTGCACTAACATTTTTTAACTGCGATAGCCAAATAGTTGCAATTTGTTGCCCAATAGGTTTGGCCTGCGTTGCGAGTTTATATCCAGAACTCATTACCGTAACTTCATCAATGAGTGCTGGGTCTATAACCCACACACGTGATTTATTAGCAGGAATAAAAACTAACTGCCCTAGTTTCCCCGACGGTGTTAGCTCTTGAGCTAAGTCATCATTTCTAAATTCACCCGTAAAGTTTTGATGAAGTGAACTAGTAAGGCGCACAACATTGGCGTCAGTGGTGGCAATGGCAGAAGGAAAAGAGGGACAAAAAATTAGAAATCCTAATATAAAACCGAAAAACTTTTTCATAACTTTAACTCACCGTTTCGGGCAATGAGTTTCTTTTCATCTGGATATGCCAACCGTTCAATTATTTCGCTCAACGGGAACCACGAAACTTCATCAACTTCACTCACTTGCGGCATTAAGATTCCACTGACCTCTGAAAATAAGAAGTGATGTACGGTTTTATGGATTCGCTTTCCGCCAGCCATAAACCAGAAATCAATAACTCC
>JAYTTL010000373.1:0-12793 GCA_043745325.1 Actinomycetes bacterium | reverse complement strand
GGGGAGCTATCGTTTAGTTGGACTCCGGTCGGAACCGCCGTAGCAGACGAATCCGTCTATATCGATGATATTATTTTAGAAACCGTTCCGGACACGACGCTTTCGTCTTACGATCCCATGATGCCTTCTATTCCGTTCGAAGAGTCGTATGTGTTGTGTAAGCGTCTTTATCGAAAAACTTTTCCGTATTCATTGGCACCGGCTCAAAATACCACAAACTATCAAGGCGCTTTATACGCAATTGCAAGTTATTCTTATATTCATGCGAGATGGGCGTTTGATACGTCCACGAGAGACACAGTGTTTAATATCGTAACTTACTCGCCAGATGCGGCAACGGCACAATGGACATCCGCAATTCCCCAAAGTGTGTTTGGATTTTCAAACGAGAGTCTTACGGTCTTTGGAAACCCCGCTGCAAATGGGGGGGGTTACCAAATTCATGCTTCTGCTTCGTGCGACGCATGAAAACAAAAAGGACAAACCATCCCAAATGATAACAGCCATTATCACGCTCGTTTCGACCCTTCTAGGCATCGTTTCCGCGACGATACCTAACTGGCTGGCTTATCTCATTCAACGCAAACAAATGGATTATGACATTGAACTCACCAAACTCAAACTTGCCGCCGCTCAAAACAACCTCGAACTCTCTAGAGACATTGAGGACATTAAGGCCGTGGTTGAAGAAGGAAGGATTATTCACGCTCATGATGGTGATGTTAGTAGCGGTAACTTTGTGGACACACTTAGGAACTCTGTTCGACCTGTCATTACCTACACTTTCTTCGCGATTTTTGTTGGAATTAAGCTATGCGTCGCGACCATTATTCTAGTCAGCCCTGGCCTGAACGTAACCAACATGAAACTGGCTATTTCGGCCATCCTTGACGACAACACCATGGCCATCTTCTCGACGATCATGGGATATTATTTTGGCTCGCGCTCTCTTGAAAAGATGCAAACCCATTTTTCCGGTAACTTTTCAAGAAAGAGATAGTTATAAATATGTTAGAAATGATTGATGAAAAATCCGCCAAAATCGCGGCTTGGGTCCAACAAAAACTAACCAAGAAAGAATAAACGCATCAATCCAAACTAAATGCAATAGCTAAATACTATTGCATTTTTTTTACCGAGGATTATCCATGGTTCCTACCGACAGAAAAACTTTCCGAGAATTTTGCCTTCGTAATCTGGGGTGGCCCATTCTGGAAATCAATCTTGACGAGGATCATGTTGATGATCGTATTGACGAGGCGCTGCAATACTATCGCGACTACCATTTCGATGGTTCGGATAAAATCTACTACAAACATCAGTTGTCGCAGACGGATATTACCAATAAGTATATAACTCTCCCCGAGAATATCTTCGGTGCTGTGAAAATTTTCAGTCTGACGAGTCGGGTGTCGAGCATCAGTAATCTGTTTGGGGTGCAGTATCAGCTTGCTCTAAACGAGTTATATACTTTTTCTTCGTATTCGCTGATCCCGTACTATATGGGCATGATGCATCTCAATCTGATCGACGAGCTGTTAGTTGGCGAAAAACAAATCCGGTACTCCCGCCATCGCAATCGGCTGTATGTCGATATGGACTGGAGCTACATTCATCCCAACGAATTTCTGCTTGTCGAAGCCTTTGAGGTCATTGATCCTGCCATCTATCCCGATGTCTGGGGCGACCGTTGGCTCGGCAAATACGCTACCCAGTTGATCAAGCGGAACTGGGGCGCTGTTCTCTCTAAGTTTCCTGGCACACAACTGACGGGTGGCATCCAGTTCAACGGGCAAAAATATTTTGATGATGCTGATGCCGAGATCAAGCGCCTTGAAGACGAAATGTTGAATTCGTATTCGCTTCCTTCTGCTTTTATTTTGGGATGATTTGTATCAATCATTGGTACCAAGGCAGAAAGTCTAAAGAAATATAAATGTACTCATTTTCAGAATTTCTCATCGAAGGCGTTGAAACTAATCATGAATATCATGAAAGCCAATATATGATAAATCACAATTATCATCACGATGGAGTGCCCATTTCAATTTATTATGAAAAATCTGACTATCCTCATCCACACACGTATGACGTTTCTTTTTCGGTCGCAGATAAATATATGCACAATAATCTTCCAAAAACAAAAAATCTAGAAATTCTCCGTTCGATCAATCATCATATTGGAAAGTTTGTTAACCGCGAAAAACCCCATGAATTGAGCTTTATGGGTAACACTGACAAAAAACATAAAATATACGGCCAGTATGTAAAGAGATTGGCAAAACAAACAAACGGGGTGGTGACTGGCGATAATAAATATCACATCATCAAATACAAAAAAGGTGCGTGATGTTTTCATGGAAGTAACATGGTTTTAAATCGCGGGACTAGCACATATTTCAACAACTATCATGCTTCGAGAGAACAACAGCTTCTCGAAGACCTGATGATCGAGTCGATCAAGATTTACGGTCAGGATATGTTGTATCTGCCGCGTGACATCATTTCGTTTGATCCGCTCTACACGTCCGATGATCAGTCGTCTTATACCAAGGCCATCCCTATCGAAATGTATATCAAGTCGGTCGATGGTTTCGAGGGCGACGGCGCGTTTCTTTCGAAGTTCGGCTTGGAAATTCGCGATCAGGTGACTCTGACAGTCGCCCGCCGTATCTTCAACGAAGAAGTCAAAGCTGTCAGCGATCAGGAACGTCCCAACGAAGGCGATCTTATTTATTTTCCGTTAAATAAAAAGCTCTTCCAGATCAAGTACGTCAACTACAAGCCGTTCTTTTATCAACTCGGTACGCTGATCACTTACGATCTCGTTTGTGAGGTGTTCGAATATTCCAGTCAGGTTATCAACACCGGCTATAAAGATATCGACACTATCGAAGCCCAATTTTCTCTCAACGTTCTGGACTATGCGATCCTGTCTGAAGATAAGACAACCTTTATTACCGACGAAAGCGGCAATATCATCACCAACGAACAATTTTTGAGACAGAACATCGCCGTCACTGGCCAGAACGAAGTTATTCAAAAGGAACAATCGTCCGGAACTCAGATTGATCAACAAGTGGTTTCATCCACTGTTCCAACGGCAATCATAGATTTTTCCGAGATCGATCCGTTCAGCGAGGGCAAATACTAAATGTTCGGCACCACGTTCTACCACTCGACAACCCGCAAGTACGTCATTGCCTTTGGTACCATCTTCAACGATATCGTCATTAAACGGACGGATGCGACAGGCAACACAACTCAGCTTCTCAAAGTTCCTCTGACATATGCCCCCAAAGATAAGATGCTGGCGCGTGTCGTTGCCGATCCAAATCTTAACAGACAAGTGGCCGTCGATTTGCCGATGATGTCGTTCGAACTGAAGGGCATGACCTACGATTCGAGTCGCAAAAAGAATACCCTGAACCGGATTGTTCGAAAGAACCCAACCAACGCCAACACCCTCAATTATCAGTACCAGTCTGTTCCTTGGAACCTGGAGTTTGAACTAAATATCTACGTTCAGGATGCGGAAGACGGCACCAAGATTCTCGAACAAATTCTGCCGTTCTTTACGCCAAGCTGGAATTTTACCCTGAACATGATCCCTGAAATGAACATCAAGCCTGACATCCATGTCATCATCGGCACGCCGACCTCGGAGGATCGCTATGACGGGGCCTTTACGGTGCGCCGTGCCGTAACCTGGACCATTCCGTTTACTCTCAAGGGCGAATACTACGGACCAACCAAGGCCGGTAAGATCATCAAGTTTTCTAAGATGGACTTTTATTTGGGCGAAACTGCCACCCCCGATTCTATTATCGGTGAACTCGTTACCTCCCCAGGTCTGACAGCCAACGGCAAACCAACTTACATTGCAAACAATTCAGTCGATCCGAACGTGATCTATGTTGACAACGATTTTGGCTTTGTCGTGAAGCCCACCGGAAACTTCCTCAAATGATCAGTTTTAAAGAGTTTATTTTTGAACGTGTCAGAACTGTCGAACAGGCCGCAAAACTCGGAACGTATTTGACCAAACGCTATGATAAAAAATATCCCGATGCCAAACTTCAATACAAAAGAATTGGCATGAAAGACGACAAAACCTCTTTTGGGGCATGGCAACAATATCATCAGGCCGCAAGCAAATCTCCCGACAAGCTGATATTCAACAAGCCCTATATCAAAAAGAAAAAAGTTCCAATCAAGAACATACGATACGCCCAGGATCATGTCGCATTTGATGCGAATTATGCCACACACGCCAAAGGACTAGAACGAGACAAACGCCCCATAAATCTCATTAAACACAAGAATAAATACTTTGTTATTGATGGGCATCATCGGTTGTTTAACCGGAAGCTTCTAGGACACACACATATTGATGCCAAAGTTTTTGATCCAAAGGGACCGAAATGAGTAACGATCTGATACCAGAATCAAACAATTCGATCCAAAAATTTCTACCGTCTAACAACGCCGCGTCTCAGCTTGAGTACGACCTCGACTATACCCGTCAGAATCTCCAGACGCTTATCGAGCTTGGTATCGACGGGGTGAGTAAACTAGCGGTCATCGTTGATCAATCCCAAAACTCTTTGGACTACGAACGTCTCGGTGGCTTGCTGACAAATATCGCGGGGCTCCAACAAGAGCTGTTGAAGATCAGTATGGCAAAAAGCAAATCCGCGACGGACGGGAACAACGGCAACGTGACCAACAATTTGTTTGTTGGGTCCACAACAGAAATGGCAAAACTCTTATCCGACCTACAAAAAAAGAATGACTAAGTCTCCGGCATTCAAAGGCTATAACGGCTCTACGCTTTTAAAAAAATCGAACGTTCCTATCCAATGGACGCCCGAACTGATGGCCGAATACATTCATTGTAAGAATGATGTATTTTATTTCATAAAAAATTACGTCAAGATCGTACACGTTGACCTTGGCCTGATCGACATGGAGCTATACGACTATCAACACGAGATGGTCGAGAAAATGCGAGACAACCGTGAAACGATCATTCTGACGGCGCGACAAATTGGCAAGACATCAGCCGTTGTGGCATTTCTGCTCTGGTATATTTTATTTGATAACGAAAACGATCAAAACAACGCAGATGTTAGAATTACCAAAAAAGGCGCAAAGAACAAAAAGTTTGGCAAACGTGTTGGTATTCTGGCTAACAAGGGCGAGACGGCCCAGGAAATTCTTAGCCGACTACAACTAGCTTATGAAAACCTACCCAAATGGCTTCAGCACGGCGTTTCGTCCTGGAACAAGCGTAGTTTCTCGCTGGAAAACGGGTCCAAGGTCATAGCTGCCGCGACATCTTCGAACAACGTTCGTGGCTGGTCGTTCAACCTTATTTTTATCGACGAGGCGGCGGCTATCGAGAACTGGGAAAAATTCTCCCGATCTGTTTTGCCAACGATCTCTTCGGGCAAGACGACCAAGCTCGTCTTTGTGTCTACCCCCAACGGTCTCAACCATTTTTTCAAAATGTGGAATGATTCTCTTCAAGGGGCCAATAACTACGCCCGCGTCAAGGTATTGTGGAACAGGGTTCCGCACTACGACGAGGCATGGAAAGCCAAAGAAATAGCGCTTCATGGCCAGGAAGGTTTTGATCAGGAATACGGCTGCGAATTCATCGGTTCGAGTGGCACGCTGATTTCAGGCTGGAAACTCAAAGAACTGTCGATGGTCCAACCTCTTTTTGCCCGCGACGGGGTCTCCCAGTATGAAAAACCTATCAAGGACCATGCCTATGTTATCGTAGCCGATGTGGCCGAAGGAAAACTGTTGGATTATTCGGCGTTTCAAATTGTCGATATCACCAAGCGACCGTTCAAACAGGTGGCCACGTATCGCAGCAATCAAATTACCCCAATAGAATTTGCCGACGTGATCAACCAAATGGGCAAACATTACAATTATGCTCATGCTCTGGTTGAGTTGAACAGCGTCGGTGCCCAGACGTGTGAAGAACTCTACAACACTCTGGGTTATGAAAACATGGTCTGGACCCAGGCCGCAAAGGATAGCGGCAAACAATCCGGCCAAGGTTTCGGAGATAAACCGTCCGTACTCGGAATTCGAACCACCAAGCGCGTCAAGGCGATGGGCTGTTCGATGATGAAAATGTTGATCGAGCAAAACCAGCTCATCGTTTGCGATGCCCATACGATCTTCGAACTCAATCGATTTTCTAGAAACGGAACGTCGTATGAAGCCGAAGAAGGGTGTACTGACGATCTTGTCATGGCTCTGGTTCTGTTTGGTTGGTTCGTCGATCAGCCGTTTTTCCGCGAGCTGTCGGACATCGATGTCCTGACCAAACTCAAAGATCACTCCGAAAAAGAAATTATGGACAGCCTGACCCCGTTCGGCGTGATGGGCCAGAACGGTTCAAAAGAAAACAGGACGCGCGAATTACTGGGTAAAAATAACAAGGAAGGATGGGTTTTAGACAATCCGGCCCCCAAAACACGGATATATTTTTAAAGACCTTGGTTTAATAAATATAAACAATACTTGTATGCAAAATTAATAACCAAAGGATAAAAGAAATATGTCAACCTTAGTCTCCCCAGGCGTTTTAGTCCGCGAATTTAGCATTGATACTATCATTCCCGCCGTAACTGCCAGCCCTGGGGGCTTTGCAGGCGTTTTCCAATGGGGTCCGGTTGACCAATTAATTTTGGTCGATAGTGAGGATTATCTAGTAAATCGCTACGGCAAGCCTTCAAATTTTAATGGCGAGACGTGGTTTTCTGCCGCGTCGTTCCTGGCCTATACCGATGCCTGCTGGATTTCGCGGGCCGCTAATACTGTCGGCAACACCCAGATTCAATCGTTTGTCGGCAACAGCACCAATCTTGCGATTCAGGGCGGCACGTCTGTTCTAAAGCTCGCCAATACGTTCGGTCTCGCTGCCGGAATGAAACTATTTTACGCAAATATCGCTGGTCTTCCGCTCAATTCCACGATCTCGGCCGTCAACAGCACGACCATCACGCTGAGTGCTGCTGCGAGCGCCAATATTCAGGCCGTCGAAGCCGTTTTCCGCGATGACATTACCTTTACGGGCGTGGCACAACAGTCCGATCTTAACTATCTCCCGCGCGATCTTGGAGACTGGGATGCTCAGACCGTTAAAAACGAAACCGATTACTATGCGCGGCTGTCGGCTTTTGATCCTTCTGTGCTCTTTGTCGCACGTTGCCCAGGCGAGCTTGGCAATTCGTTGCGTGTGTCGGTTTGTGATACCGCTGCTCAGCATCACTCGAATACCGATCTGACCCCCAACAACACGTTCTATGATGCCAATGCGACATTCCTGACGGCAACAGTCGGGTCCAATACCCTGACCGTGACGATCAAGCCATTCGATACTTCGAACACAACGATGGTGACCGCTGCCAACACGTTTGCTGGCTTGGTACAATCCTCGTTGACGGTCAACGATCTGGTCGAAGTCGGCAACACGACCCTTGGCCTTCAGTACATGCAAGTTACATCGATCTCTTCGTTGATTAGTACCGCCAACGTGTTCTCGTTCACCATGACTTGCGACGATACATATAAGCTCGCGGTTAACGCCAGCCTCGACTTCTTGTCGCGCTATTGGGAATTTTATAACACGGTCGATACTGCCCCGACTCAATCACTCTTTGTCACCAACTTTGGCAATACTGCGGCTCAGGACGAGATGCATGTTGTTGTTGTAGACGAGGGCGGTAAGTTTTCGGGCAGTCCTGGTACGGTCCTTGAAATCTATCGCAATGTTTCGCGCGCGACCGATGCCAAGACCAACGACAATTCGACGAACTACTTCAAGAACGTGATCAATCAGAAGTCTGAATATCTCTGGGCCGCGAATGATCGCACGACGGCTGTTTCCAACACGGCACAATACGTCACATCTTCGAGTGCAACGAAACCGCTGTCCATGCGGATGATTGGCGCTGCATCGGGCAAAGACGAAGCCAACGTCAGTCTCGGAACGCTGGCGCGCGCCTGGGATATGTTCAAGTCTTCGGAAGATGTCGATGTGGGCCTGCTGTTCCAAGGCAAAGCGCGTGGCGAAGCCATTTCGAACAAGACTCAGCTTGCCAACTACATCCTGGACAACGTTGCTGATATCAGAAATCCAAAAGACTGTGTGCTGTTTATCTCGCCAGACTATGATGACGTTGTGAACAACAAAGGCAACGAAATCTATGACACGAAGAATTTTGCTAACTCCCTACGCGACACGTCTTATGGCTTCTGCGATTCCGGCTATAAGTACATGTATGATAAGTACAACGACGTAAATCGTTGGGTACCGCTGAATGGCGATATGGCTGGCCTTGCAGCCCGCACCGACATCACCAACGATCCGTGGTGGTCGATTGCCGGTCTGAACCGTGGTTTCATCAAGAACGCCACCAGACTAGCATGGAATCCTCGTCAGGCCGAACGCGATGAACTTTACAAGACCAGCGTCAATCCTGTTATTTCGACCCCTGGACTTGGACCGTATCTCTTTGGAGATAAAACACTTCTTAAGAAACCATCTTCTTTCGACAGAATCAATGTCCGTCGTTTGTTTATTGTCCTTGAAAAGTCTATTGCCAAAGCTTCGCGCTACAGCCTGTTTGAATTCAACGATGACTTCACGCGCGCCCAGTTCCGCGCCATGGTCAATCCGTTCCTTCGTGATATCAAAGGCCGTCGCGGTATTACCGACTTCCTGGTTGTTTGCGACGCAACGAATAATACGCCTGTCGTTATCGACCGTAATGAATTTATTGGCACGATCCTGATCAAGCCAGCGCGCTCGATTAACTTTATCACTCTGAACTTCGTATCGGTTGGAACTGCTCTGTCGTTTAGTGAAACCACTGGCTTTGGGGGTTAATCCCCCCTTTCTAAACGCATAAATAGTAAAAACCATAAAAAAAAAAACAAGGATAAAAAATGGCAGGTTTTAATATCAATACTTTTCGGTCACAAGGTTTGGTGTATGGCGGTGCACGTCCCACTAACTTCAGTGTGACACTGGCGTTCCCAAATCTTGTGGCAGCGGCATATCCTCAGGTGTCTAAGAAACTTACCCTGTTGTGTCGTTCGGCAAGTTTGCCGGATAGTTCTATGGGCACGGTTCCGGTTGCGTATTTTGGTCGAACCACCAAAGTGGCTGGCAACCGTCAATTCGACGATTGGGATGTCACGGTTTATAACGACGAAGACTTTTTGATCCGCGATGCGTTTGAATACTGGCATAATTCGATCAACACGATTATTTCCAACCGGCTCGATCCGCGCGTTGCTAACATCAGTCCAGACGGGGGAAATTCCTATAAGACAACCGCGTCGGTTACGCAATTCTCCAAGAAAGGCCCTGGAGATATTGACGGCGACGGCGCGATCAAAACCTACGAATTCGATGGCTTGTTTCCCACGATGATCTCCAGCATTCCGCTGGCGTATGACGATCTCAACACCATCGAAACGTTCCAGGTCCGGTTTGCATATGATTGGTACGCGCCGCTGAAGAAATCTAGCGGTCAGCCCATTTTCCCTATCGAACTATCGCCTGAATAAGCAAGGATAAAATATTAGAATGAATTTATTTGGTTTCGAAATTAAACGATATAAACCTGCTGAAGACATACCCTCCATCGCTCCTAAAGTCACGGACGATGGAGCTATCCTTATCAACACCACTGCGGGGGGTCCACTCAACAGTGGTGTTTACCTTGACCTCGAAGGCACGGTAAAATCTGAATCAGAACTGATCACCAAATATCGTGATATGGCTCTACATCCCGAAATCGATATGGCCATCGACGAAGTTGTCAACGAGGCCATCGTTTCGGAAGAGGGCGAAAAAACCGTTCAAATTATCCTCGACGATGTTCCTATTGACGACAAGATCAAAGACATTCTTGTTGGTGAATTTGACGAAGTCCTGAAGTTACTTGATTTTCAAACTATGTCTTACGAAGTGTTTCGCCGATGGTACATCGACGGACGGCTATACTATCTGGTCATTATCGATCCCAAGACGCAATCCCAAATTTTAGAACTGCGATATCTCGATCCGCGCAAAATCCGCAAGATCAAACAGATTGCCAAATCAAAAGACAAAAAAACCGCCGCCGTGCTTAGTAAACTGGATACTGAATATTATATTTACTCGGACAAAGGCCTGATGTCTGGCCCGAGCGTTCAAAACTACAATGTCACGTCCACAAGTAATGGCATCAAGATTGCCAAGGATTCGATCATATTTGTCACCAGCGGCCTAACAAATACTGTTGGTACCATGGTGTTGTCGTATCTTCACAAAGCCATCAAGCCCCTGAATATGCTACGGTCGATGGAAGACTCGTGCGTTATCTATCGTATTTCACGAGCACCCGAACGTCGCATTTTCTATATCGACGTAGGCAACATGCCGCGTTTCAAAGCAGAACAATACGTCAAAGATATTGCTGCTAGTTACAAAAATAAAATTGTATACAACGCAGAAACAGGCACCGTTCAGGATGACCGCCGATTTCTTACCATGTTGGACGATTTCTTTATTCCCCGTCGCGAAGGCGGCAAGGGCACACAGATTGATACGTTGCCTGCTGGTTGTCTAGATATGGCGACATTAGTGCCGTTGCTTGATGGCCGAACGCTGTCTCTTACCGAGATTGAAAAAGAATTTAATGATGATAAAAAATTATGGGCATATTCATGTCATCCTCTGACTGGGGAAGTAGTCCCAGGACTTATCACATGGGCTGGCATAACCCAAAAATCAGCCGATGTCATGAAACTAACATTGGATAACGGCAAAGAGATTATCTGCACCCCCGACCATAAATTCCCTGTATGGGATAAGGGTTTTGTTCGGGCCGATGAATTGATCGTCAATGAATCTATGATTTCCTTGTCTAAGGACAAGAATGGCAAAAATGGATATGAAAGAGTTTATCAGCACCATACACAAAATTGGCAAGATACTCATAAATTAGTAATGAATTTTAATGAACAACACGCCTTGTCCGAAGAATTTGTGTATAAAAAACAAGGCCCCAAAGAAGTAAGACATCATAAAAATCATAATAAATTTAACAATAATCCTGAAAATTTAGTCTGGATGTCTTGGCATGATCATAAAAAATATCATGCAGATCATATTCCAAAGAATTTTGGGTTATTAGGTTCTAAGGCTGCTGCTGAAAAATTACGGACCAATAAGGTTGCTCTAGCGGAACACAAACAAAATTCCTCAAATCAAGCTATCAAGTTTCATAGTTATCTAAAAAATAACCCCAAAGCGTATGTAACTCATTGTGACAAAATTTCTCTTGGCATTAAAAATTACTTTGAAAACCTATCGCAAGACGAAAAAGCCGACCGAAACAAAATTAACGCGAAAAATGTCGCTCATGGTCATATACACTTAAAATCCAAGATGACTAAGCCTGACTTTCGTAAATGGTATGGCGAGCAGCATAAAAAATCATGGTCTGAGTCTCGCAGAGATAACGCATCCAAAAGAATGCAAGAGAATAATAATTTTTGGCTCGACAAAAACGCCAAAAGCAATCATCAGTTTCAACAAAAAATTGAATTTGATAACAAACTCCTATGTGCAGTTATCGATCTGGTGAAAGGAAAAACGTCCCATGAATATACAATTAAGGATGTGGAAAGTGATTTAAATAATAACCCACAAATTTTGCATCATTTCATGACTTTGAACAAAGGAAAATCAACACCAAATTGGAATTGTCAATTTACGACCAACCTTGTAAAGAAACTTGTAATTTCACAAGGATACCAGTCCTGGTCAGATTTCAGAACAAAAGAATCTGTTCATAATCATAGAATTGTTGCCATCGAATATATGGCACAAAAAATGGATGTCGGTACTCTTACGATAGACGGCGACGAGAAATACCATAATTACCATACATTTGGACTAGACGTTGGCATTTTTACCAAAAATAGCAACCTCGGTCAGATCGAAGATATTAAATATTTTCAGAACAAATTATATTCGGCTCTGAACGTGCCCGTTGGACGGCTCAATCCTGAGTACACCTTTGATATTGGTCGCTCGACCCAGATTTCTCGGGACGAAGTCAAGTTTTCAAAGTTTGTTGATCGTCTGCGATTGAGGTTCAGTGAACTGTTCCTGACCATTCTCGAAAGAAATCTCGTATTGAAGCGGGTTTTGTCTCCCGACGACTGGGATCAAATTTCCCATCTGATCAAGTTTAAGTTCCACCAAGACAACTGTTTTTCTGAATTGAAAGATATTGAGATTCAGACGGGGAGATATAACATGATCAATCTGATCCAGCCTTATATCGGACGGTTTGTGTCCAACATCGAAATTCGCAAACAAATTCTGAAACAAGACGACAAGTCTATTCAACAAATCGATCAAGAAATTAGAGCCGAAGCAAAAAATCCACAGTACATGCCGCCCCCCGAAGAAGATGGCAAAGCCTAAATAGATAAACAATCTTTAAAATAAAAAAGGAACAACTATGAGAGACTTGTACGAAAATCTTGTTCGTGGCGCTTTGAACGAAGAGCCTCTGACGATTAAGGAAACCATCGATGAGATCATGACTGCTCATATCAGCCCTATTATCGAGGGTTACAAGCTGCACGTTGCCGAAAACATGTTGGGAGCGAGCGCAAACACGGCCTCGGATGAGACCGAGCTGGACGATGCCGAAGAGTTCGATGATGAAGACGAAGTCGATGAAGACGAAGTCGATGA
>JAYTTL010000372.1:0-12821 GCA_043745325.1 Actinomycetes bacterium | reverse complement strand
GGACATCGAGAGTGCTTCCATTTTTCACATGAGTTTCGAGGTCATGGACTGCGAGTGAATCAATGAGAAAACTGCATTGCGCAAAAACATGCGCTAGTGTGGGATTATCGCGGCATGCCTCTGCCAGTATGTTACTTAATGGGGCTGCTTCAAAACTAGCCGTATCTACGCCAGCAGCTGCGCGGGCGGCGGCAAAGAATCGCACTTTAACCCGCTTATCCATAGCGACATTGTAGGGTTAGGCCATGCTTGAATATCTACTAATCTTCGCGGTCGGAATCCTCGTCGGTGGAATTAATGGGATGGCAGGTGGGGCATCTGTTATCTCATATCCAGTATTACTTGCGACCGGCATGTCACCAGTGAGCGCAGCGATAACAAATGCCCTTGGTGTAACTCCTGCCAATTTTTTTGCGCTCATTGCCGTGCGCCATAAGATGCGCGCCTATTTCATTGAGTATAGAAGATTAATTGCGATTTCAATTATTGGATCGACGACTGGCGCGATTCTCTTACTCTCCGTTCCACCGGGTATTTTTGAAAAGATGGTTCCTTTTCTCTTACTCTTTGCCAGTCTCTCATTCCTCATAAAGGCCAAACCTGATCGAGGCGCCAGACATGAGTTAGTTGAAAAGATTGGAATCGCGGCAAGCGGTCTCTACTGCGGCTACTTTGGTCCAGGTCAAGGGGTCATGGTGATTGCAGTGTTGGCACGAGACATTCGCCGCGACCCGAAGACCTTGAATGTTGCAAAGAATTTAATTGTTGGTTGGACCTCGGCGGTATCTAACATCATTTACATCTTTAGTGGCCGCGCCGAATGGCCCTTTGTACTGGCCCTTCTACTAGGGGCAAGCATTGGCGGAGTTTTCGGGGGGCGTTGGGCCGCCCATATGCCAGCGGCGGCGTATCGCGCCCTCATATTAACGGTCGGTTTTGGCGCATCGGCCTGGCTCTTTAAGAAGTATTACTTAGGCTAAAAAAGCCTCACCTCTGGTGTATCAATCTGGATATGACTGATATATCATCAACCCTGTGAGCCAGGTCATCCAAATCCTCAACCGCCAAAGTTCATCCCTTTCTGGCGCGGCCTACAGCCGCATCCGTTCCATGATTATTACCCTTGAATTAGTTCCAGGCTCATTGATAAGTGAGAGCGAATTAATGGCAAACCTTGGCTTGGGCCGCACTCCGGTGCGTGAAGCGTTGCGCTCGCTTGCTAATGAAAAATTGGTAGAGGTTTATCCACGCCGAGGAATGTTTGTTTCAACTGTCGATGTCCAAAATCTAGCTGCGCTTTCTGAAGTCCGTGCGGTTCTGGAAATTAAAGCCGCCGAACTTGCCGCCACAAGATCAACCCCAGCCGATCACGTGATAACCAAAGCGCTCATTGCTGAAATTAATGTAATTAAGGGCGATGTTGACATGGCAACACTCATCGGCCTAGATCAGCGCATCCATCATCATATTTATCAATGCACGCACAATGAATTTTTAGCCTCGGCTTTAGATAATTATTATGCACATGCACTTCGTATCTGGTTTTTAGCCCTCGATCGCGTTGCAGGACTCGCGGCGGCAATTATTGAACACAGGGCGTTGCTTGAAGCAATCGCCAAGAGTGATTCGAAAGCTGCTGGTAAGGCCATGCGCGATCATGTCGATGGCTTTGAAGCATCAATTCGTAAATCTTTATAAACCACTACAAAAATAGGACGAGGAAAAGCCATGAGTAAGTTACCTACCAAGGCACAGTGCGTTGTCATCGGCGCAGGCATCGTTGGCAACGGCATGGTTTATCACCTAGCAAAACTTGGTTGGAAGAATATCGTTCAGATTGACAAGGGACCGTTACCTAACCCAGGCGGTTCAACTGGACATGCATCGAACTTTATATTTCCTGTTGATCACTCAAAAGAGATGACTGCAATAACCGCTGAAAGCATGCGTCAATATAAAGAGTGGGGCACATTCACTCAGACTGGTGGCATCGAAGTCGCTCGTACTCCAGAGCGAATGCAAGAGCTTGCACGTCGAATAACATCGGCAAAATCTTGGGGAATCGATGGTGGCCAGATACTCAATGCCGCCCAAGTCAAGGAGCTAGTGCCCTACATCGATGAAAACGTGATTTTAGGCGGCTACTACCAACCCAGCGTTGGTGTCGTTGATTCACTTCAAACAGGCACTTTAATGCGTGAAAAAGCGATTGAAATGGGTGCGGCAGAGTCATTTGCAAATGTTGAAGTTTTAGATATTACTGTCGTTAATGGCCGTGTTACAGGAGTCGTTACTGATCAAGGAAGCATAGAGAGTAACTATGTAGTAATTGCAACGGGCTGTTGGTCACCTAAATTGGCCGCGATGGCGGGTGCGCATATTCCATTGACTCCGGCAGTTCACCAGATGAAAGACATTGGCCCAGTGCCTTTTTTTAAAGACACAAAGGGCGATATTG
The DNA here is from genome assembly GCA_043745325.1 of Actinomycetes bacterium. GTDB lineage: Bacteria > Actinomycetota > Actinomycetes > Nanopelagicales > Nanopelagicaceae > Planktophila. The sequence continues at coordinate 10,363 of JAYTTL010000372.1, read as the reverse complement.
AATGGCCCATTGTGCGAGATATGGATGTATTTATGTATGAGCGCCAACACGGTACTGGTCTTGAGATTGGATCTTATGCCCATCGTCCAATTCTTTACTCACCAGAAGATTTGCCATCGAATGCGACGGCCGCCTTATCACCAACTGAGTTTGCTTTTACGCAAGCAGATTTTGATATTCAAGATGAACACGCATTTGAATTAATGCCATCAATTGTCGGTGATGAAAATGTACGCGAAAAGTATGCGATTAATGGAATCCTCTCTTACACACCAGATGGAATGCCGGTTCTTGGCGAAACTCCAGAAGTTAAAGGCTTATGGTCTGTAGCAGCCGTCTGGATTAAAGAGGGTCCTGGTACGGCAAAATCTGTTGCACAGTGGATGGTTCTTGGAGATTCAGAGATTGATTTGCACTCGTCCAACATTGCCCGTTTTCATGAACATCAAAAAAGCCAGTTTCACATAAAGGCACGCGTTGATGAGAGCTTTAATAAGACGTATGGAATCGTTCATCCATCCGAGCAATACGCATCGAATAGAAATGTTCGGTTGTCCCCGTTCTATGAAGTTGAAAAAGAACTAGGTGCAGTTTTCTATGAGACCGCTGGTTGGGAGCGTCCATTCTGGTATGAATCCAATAAAGATTTAATTACAAAATTTGGTGACAAAGTAATGCCACGAACTGCCGAGTGGGAGTCGCGTTGGTGGTCACCAATTATTAATGCAGAGCACCTACAAATGCGTGAAAGTGCCGGAATTGTTGACCTATCGGCTTTCGCAATCTTTGACGTTACTGGACCCGCTGCTCTGGCAGTTGTACAAAAAGCGGCGCTACGCCAGATGGATGTTGCGATTGGCCGTGTTGTTTACACGCCAATTCTTGGACCTAATGGGGGATTCAAGTCTGATTTAACCATCATGCGACTTGATAGTAATCATTTCCGAGTCGTCACTGGTGGAGCCCATGGCATGGCCGATAAAAAATGGTTCAGCGATTTACTTCCAGAAGATGGTTCGGCACAAATTTTTGATTTAACTTCTAGTTATACAACCGTTGGAATCTGGGGTCCAAAAGCTCGTGAAATTATTCAAGCGATCACCAACACTGATATGGGCAAGGAAACATTTAAATTTAGTACCTGCAAAATTATTGAAATTGGCTCATTGCGAGTTTTAGCCTCGCGAATTTCATATGTCGGAGATCTTGGTTGGGAGTTCTATATTCCTATTGAGCAAGGCGCAAAGTTGTGGCAGATGTTATGGGATAGCGGTAAGAATCACGCGATGATTCCGGTAGGTATCGGCGTGTACGGCACAACGGGACGACTTGAAAAATGCTATCGCGCATATGGCCCAGAGTTAGAAACCGAATACACCGTGGTTGAAGCCGGTATGCAATCGCCTAAGTTAAAAGAGGCCGACTTTATCGGCAAAGCGGCACATGTAAAGCATCGCAGCGAAAAACCAATCACAATGCTGTGTACCCTCTTTGTGGATGACCACACTTCCTCCACTGGAGAAAAACGATATATGTTGGGTAACGAACCAATTTTGAGCGCTGATTTACAACCAATCGTTGATGCACATGGTCGTCGTTCATATGTTACGAGCGCAGGATCTGCGCCTTCCCTTGGAAAACATATTCTGATGTCGTATTTGCCAACAGAGTTAGCGGTGGCCGGCAATAAGTTTATTGTTGAGTATTTGGGGGAGCACTACCCTTGCTCAGTGGCCGAAGTTGGTGCTACCCCAGTCTTTGACGCTTCCAATGATCGGATCTTGGCCTGATGGATGTTCTTGTCTGCTTGAAACGAGTACCACTAGCTGGTGGTACTTTAATTTTGACGCCAGATTCGCGCGATATCGAAACCAAACATTTAGGTTTCGGTATTAGTCCTCATGAAGAAAATGCCGTTGAAGCCGGCGTGCAGTTAGTTGAGCAGATGGGTGGAACTCTCACACTTTTAACTCTCGGACCAAGTGATGCCGAAGAACAGTTACGTTCGCAGTTAGCAATTGGTGCAACTCGCGCAGTGCTCATTGAAACTGATGGGCAAGAATGGGATCCGCAAGGTACTGCCGCGGCCCTCGTTGATGCGATAAATGCCGAAGAAACTAAATTTGATCTAATAATTTTCGGCGCTGAATCTGCCGATAGTGCGGGTTATCAGATTCATATTCGTGTGGCACATGCATTAAATCGCCCAATAATCACAAATGTAAAGTCGATGAAAATTGAAAACGGAGTTGCACATTGTGAGCGAGTTGTTCCTAACGGACGCGAACATTATGAGGCTCCATTGCCAGCCATTGTTACTGTGCGAGATGGACTCAACATTCCACGGTATCCATCGGTGCCTGGACGCATGCAGGCACGCAAGAAAACCGTTGATATGAAAAAAGCCGAGCCAAGGATTCCAAAGTTAGAAAAAGTAACGCTTGCACTCGCTCCATCGAAAGATAAAGGCGCACAAATTTTAGGAAAAGGCGCAGAAGCGGTGCCAGCTTTAGTTGATGTTTTAAAACAGATTGGAGTCATCGCATGATTCTGGTACTTGTCGATCATGATCGTGGGGAAATTGATCCCCTCTCACTTCGCGCACTCACAGCAGCACGCAAAATTGATCAGAATATTGAAGCGGTAGTTATGGGTAGCCAAGCTGAAGGCTTGGCGGGCATTGTTGGTCAATATGGCGCTACAACTCTGCATGTGGCAACGCATGCGGCAATTACCGATTACACACCCATGGCTACAGGTCGTGCCCTCAAAGAACTAATCGAAAAACTTAAGCCAGCGGCCGTTTTAGCCGCGGGCAGTCCCCGCGGCAACGAACAGCTAGCTCACCTTGCAGCGTTCTTGGATATTCCAATGGCGGCTGAGTGTTCAGAGATTACTTTGGGATCTCCGCATCATGTTCTGCGTGCGCGCTGGGGAGGAAATCTCATTGAGTCGGCAAACGTTCACGCCCAATTATTAGTTGCAACAATTGTAAGTTTTTCAATTGAGCCCGAATTAGTCGGTGGCGCTGCGGCTAAAGTTGTTGCGTTTGAACCCGCTTTGCAACCCGAAGATTTTGTTGTAAAAATACTTCGACGAGATTCAGGTGAAACAAGCGGTGGCGTAACTCTCATCGATGCCAAAGTTATTGTTTCAGGTGGGCGCGGAGTAGGTGGGCCGGCTGGATTTGTTAATTTAGAGGAGCTAGCCACACTTTTGGGCGGCGCCGTAGGTTGCTCGCGCGTTGTAACGAGCTCAGGTTGGCGTCCGCACGCCGAACAGGTCGGCCAGACTGGAACAAAAGTTGCTCCCGACCTCTATATCGCGGCCGGAATTTCAGGAGCTATGCAGCATATTGCTGGAATGAAGAATAGTAAAACGATAGTAGTTATTAATACCGATCCTGAGGCACCCATTCTTCGGTATGCAGATTACGCAATTATCGGAGATTTACACCAAGTTATACCCGCGCTCACTAGCGCCATACGACAAGCAAAGGGATAAAAATGTCTGATATCGAAATCGCACAAGCTGCAACTATGAAACCTATCAATGAGATAGGTGCATCCCTTGGAATCGATGAAGAATATCTCGAAGCCTATGGAAAATATAAAGCAAAAGTGAATCTAAAGTATTTAACCGCACTTCCTGAGCGCAAAAATTCTAAATTAATTTTGGTGACGGCGATTAGTCCAACCCCTGCCGGTGAAGGGAAAACGACGACAACTGTCGGACTAGGTGATGGACTACGCCATATCGGCAAGAAGGCAATGCTCGCACTTCGCGAACCATCACTGGGACCCGTCTTTGGAATGAAAGGTGGGGCAGCAGGTGGTGGGTACGCCCAAGTTGTTCCGATGGAGGATATAAATCTGCATTTTACGGGTGATTTCAACGCGATTGCACTTGCCAATAACTTACTTGCCGCCCTAATAGATAACCATATTCACCACGGCAATGAGCTCGCTATCGATATCCGACGTGTAACGTGGAAGCGCGTCATAGATATGAACGATCGTGCCTTGCGCGAAATTATTCAATCTATCGGGGGAGTCGGTAATGGCTATCCACGAAGTGATGGTTTTGACATAGTTGTTGCCTCGGAAATTATGGCGATATTTTGTCTTGCAATCTCGATTGATGATCTGAAGGAAAGAATTGGGCGAATTGTTGTGGGTTATAAGCGAGATAAGACGCCAGTACTGGCAAGCGAACTCAATGCTCAAGGCGCAATGACCGTGATTCTAAAGGATGCCTTTCAACCTAACTTAGTACAGACACTGGAAAATACACCAGCATTTATTCACGGGGGCCCTTTTGCAAATATTGCGCACGGATGTAACTCAGTTGTTGCCACGACCTCGGCGATGAAGTTGGCAGATTATGTTGTGACGGAAGCGGGCTTTGGCGCAGATCTTGGCGCCGAAAAGTTTATTGACATTAAATGTCGCAAATCAGGTTTGCGTCCCGCAGCCTGCGTGCTCGTCGCAACGATTCGAGCGATTAAATATCACGGTGGAGCTGATCTAAAGACAATTACCGAAGAAAACTTAAAGGCTCTGGATGCCGGACTCGTTAATTTAGAGCGACATATTCATAACATAAAAGATATTTACAAACTACCTTTAGTTGTTTCCATTAATAACTTTACAAGCGATACGCCTGCAGAGATCGATCTTCTGCGCTCACGTGTTGAGGCCATGGGCGTGAAAGTTGTGCTTGCTACACATTGGGCCGATGGTGGGGCCGGGGCCGTAGATTTGGCGCATGCGGTCGTCGAGCTGTGCGAGCAGCCAGATGAAATGAGTTATGTTTATGAAGATGAGGCCACGCTGTGGGAAAAGGTGACTGCTGTTGCAACTAAAATCTATGGCGCTAAAGAAGTAACTGCTGACGCCAAAGTACGTTTAAAGCTAAAAGAGCTTGAAGCCTCGGGCTATGGACGTTTTCCCATCTGTATCGCAAAAACGCAGTACTCATTTAGTACTGATGCCGCCCTTCGCGGAGCGCCAAGTGGGCACTCTCTCAACATTCGAGAAGTAAAACTCTCGGCGGGTGCTGAGTTTATAGTGATGATTTGCGGAGAAATTATGACTATGCCGGGTCTACCTAAGATCCCTGCTAGCTCACGTATTGATTACATCGATGGCAAGGTCGTAGGTTTGTTCTAATGAAATTCACGCCTTGGTCACAGGATGTCGCACTTGCTCTTCTTGCGACCTTGCGCGAAGAAAAAGGCCCCGTCTTAATGGCCTTGCAGTTAATGCAAAAAGAGTTTGGTTACGTTGATCCGGCCTGCGTTGGATTAATTGCACATTTCTTCAATAAGTCGCGAGCCGATGTTCATGGCGTTTTAACTTTTTACCACGATTTGCGAACCACACCTGCGCCAGAGCATCAAATATCTATCTGCGTTGCTGAAGCCTGCCAAGCCGTTGGTGTGAGAACTCTTGCGAAAGAAGCCAAGGCGCGATTTGGTGACATGGTCAACGATAGTTTTTGCTTTGGCAACTGTGCGTTGGGACCAACTGCGATGGTGGATGGAAAATTAATTGGTAGAGCAACTGTTGATAAAATTGAAAGCGCTTTTCAATGAAGGTCTTCGTTCCAGGTGATAGCGCGGCAATTTCCATTGGTGCAGATGAAGTTGCGCAGGCTATTGCTCTGCATGACCCGTCCTTAGAGATTGTGCGAAATGGTTCGCGCGGGGCTTTGTGGCTTGAAACTCTCGTTGAAGTAGAGGTTCCAACCGGGCGCATAGGATATGGGCCAGTTACTCCAGCAGATGTGGAATCTCTCTTTGACGCAGATTTTCTTAAGGCAGGAGCCCACCCTTTATTTTTAGGCAAAATCGATGCGATTGAATGGTTAGCTTCGCAAGATCGAGTTACATTTGCACGAGTTGGGATAGTTGACCCAACTTCGTTAATTGACTATGAAGCTCACGGAGGATTAGTTGGTCTTCGTAAAGCTCTTTTAATGACAAGTGAAGAAATTATTGACGAAGTCACTGAATCCGGTTTACGCGGCCGCGGTGGAGCTGGATTTCCCGCTGGATTAAAGTGGCGAACCGTTTCCCAAACTATAAGCGCCGAAAAATATATCTGTTGCAACGCCGATGAAGGCGACAGTGGAACATTCGCCGATCGAATGTTGATTGAAGGGGACCCATTTACATTGATCGAAGGCATGGTGATCGCAGCGATTGCGGTAGGTGCCACTAAGGGCATTGTTTATTTGCGCTCTGAGTATCCTTATGCAATTTTGGCGCTTCAAAGGGCGATCAATGTCGCACGGGCGAACTCAGTATTGGGTAGCCAAATTTTAGGAACACCCCACGCATTCGATATTCACATTCGAGTTGGCGCTGGGTCTTATGTCTGCGGAGAAGAGACCGCGATGTTAGAGAGTATTGAAGGTAAACGCGGCGTTGTGCGGGCAAAGCCACCCCTGCCCGCAATTGAAGGTCTCTTTGGTCTGCCAACGGTAATCAATAACGTACTTACCCTCTCAACGGTTCCAATGATTCTTGCCCACAGCGCTAAAACGTATAAAGCCTTCGGCGTTGGTCGCTCACTCGGGACTCAAGTTTTTCAATTAGCCGGAAATGTGGCGCGCGGAGGAATCGTTGAAAAAGCATTTGGAGTAACTCTAAACGAATTAGTACATACGTACGGCGCCGGTACTTTAACGGGACGCCCGCTTCGGGCTGTACAAATTGGAGGGCCTCTAGGCTCGTATTTTTCAACGGCCCAGCTTGAAACTTCAATGGATTACGAATCACTCTTAACGGCTGGAGGAATGTTAGGTCATGGTGGAATCGTGATTTTTGACGAGAGCGTGGATCTGGCCGAGCAAGCTAAATTTGCCATGGAGTTTTGTGCCTTTGAATCCTGCGGTAAATGCACCCCTTGTCGCCTTGGGTCAACGCGCGGGGCTGAGACTATCGATTTAATTATCAGAGGCGTAAAAGTTGATGAGAACAAGAAGCTGCTCCTGGACTTATGTGAAGTGATGACCGATGGCTCTTTGTGTGCCATGGGTGCTTTGACGCCATTACCAGTAAAGAGTGCAATGATTAACTTCCCCGAAGATTTCACTGGAGCGCCTAAATGACTATGATTTTTGAACCGGATTTTGGCACACCGGCTAGTGAAAAATTAGATCAAGTAAGCCTTGAAATCGATGGTCGCACCGTTACTGTGGCGGCAGATACTTCTATCATGCGAGCTGCCCTGCAAGCAGGGATCCATATTCCAAAACTCTGTTCTACCGATCGCTTGAAGGCATTTGGTTCGTGCCGTTTATGCGTTATCCAAATCGATGGACGAAACGGTACGCCGTCTTCATGTACAACTCCCGTGAGCGAGGGCATGAATGTAATAACTCACTCGGAAAAGTTAGATCGAATTCGCAAAGGCGTCATGGAGCTGTACTTATCCGATCACCCACTCGTATGTGCAACGGGGGATGAGTGCGAACTCCATGAGGTTGCTAAGAAAATTGGCATTACCACGAGTCGTTATGCCAGCGTTGTTACCCATTTAGATTTAGAAAAAGATGAAAGCAATCCTTATTTCACATTTGATTCCACTGAGTGCATCGTGTGCAACCGTTGTGTGCGCGCTTGTGATGAAGTTCAAGGTACTTTTGCGTTAACGATAGAAAACCGTGGATTCCAGGCCCGCGTTTCATCGTCGGGGACATCATTTATTGAAAGTGAGTGCGTCTCCTGTGGTGCCTGCGTTCAAGCCTGTCCAACAGGAGCTTTGACTGAAAAAACTTTATTGACTATTGGTGCGCCTACGTCTTCAGTAATTACTACGTGCGCCTATTGTGGCGTCGGCTGTTCATTTAAAGCCGAAATGCGTGGGGATGAACTCGTCCGTATGGTTCCGCTCAAAGCCGGTGGCGCTAACGAGGGACACTCGTGCGTAAAGGGTCGCTTTGCCTATGGTTATGCAACTCATAGTGATCGAATAACACAACCTATGATTCGAAACGCGATCACCGATCCATGGAAAGAAGTTTCATGGAGTGAGGCGATCTCTTTTGCTGCCGCAGGCTTGAAGAAGATTCAAGTCGAGAGTGGCATAAATGCAATTGGAGGAATTACTTCTTCACGTTGTACCAATGAAGAAGTCTTCGTTGTTCAAAAAATGGTTCGTGCCGCTTTTGGAAACAACAATGTCGATACGTGCGCGCGCGTCTGCCATTCACCGACAGGCTATGGCTTAGGTCAAACTTTTGGAACTTCAGCGGGCACACAAGACTTCGAATCGGTCGAGCACAGCGATGTGATTATGCTCATTGGAGCCAATCCAACTACTGCGCATCCAGTTTTTGCCTCGCGCATGAAGCAAGCTTTACGCAAAGGCGCTCAGTTAATCGTTATCGATCCCCGTGTTATTGCACTTGTTCGCACTCCTGGGGTAGTTGCCGCTCATCATTTGCAGTTAATGCCAGGCACAAATGTCGCAGTTATTAACGCATTAGCCCATGTAATAGCAACCAATGGTTTGATTGATCGCGAATTTGTTGATGCACGATGTGACGCGCAATCCTTTAAAGAGTGGGAGGCATTTATCTCGTTGCCTGAAAACTCACCCGAGACATTAGAGGCATCTTCTCGTGTTCCTGCCGCGCAGATACGCGCTGCAGCACATTTATTTGCACAGGCTAAAAATGGCTCGATTTATTACGGTCTCGGTGTAACCGAACACAGTCAAGGCTCCACGATGGTAATGGGAATTGCGAACTTAGCTATGGCCACAGGCAATATTGGTCGCAAAGGTGTCGGGGTCAATCCGCTTCGTGGGCAAAATAATGTTCAAGGATCCTGCGATATGGGCTCCTTTCCACATGAACTCTCGGGTTATCGCCACATTTCAAATCCCCAAACTCGAAAGATTTTTAACGATGCGTGGGGAATCCAACTTCAGTCAGAGCCAGGCATGCGCATTCCAAATATGTTTGATGCCGCGATTGCCGGTCAATATCGCGGTCTTTATGTCCAAGGCGAGGACATTGCCCAGTCCGATCCCAATATATCCCATGTGCATACCGCGCTGCGGGCCATGGATATGGTGATAGTTCAAGATCTATTTCTCAATGAAACGTCGAAGTTCGCGCATGTCTTCTTACCAGGCACTTCGTTTCTGGAAAAGGATGGCACTTTTACAAATGCCGAGCGTCGAATTAATCGCGTGCGTCCAGTCATGAAATCCAAAACCGGTAAAAGTGAGTTTGAAGTAACGTGTGATTTAGCCACCGCCATGGGTTATCCCATGTCGTATGAAAATGGCGCTGCGATTATGGATGAGATCGCTTTGACCACACCGACTTTTGCCGGTGTCTCATTTGCCAAGTTGGATGAACTCGGAAGTATTCAATGGCCATGCAATGAAGCCAATCCCACTGGCACACCAATGATGCACGTTGAAAAATTCGTTCGAGGCGAAGGTCAATTTATGCGAACGGCTTATGTGCCCACTGATGAAAAAGCAACGCGTAAGTTTCCGCTCTTGCTCACTACTGGCCGTGTTTTGAGTCAATACAATGTCGGAGCACAAACACGACGCACAGCAAATAATATTTGGCATAAAGAAGATATTTTAGATGTCCACGAATCCGATGCCGAACTTCGTGGAATCAAAGATGGTTCATGGGTGAAACTCTCTAGCCGTGTAGGTGAAACAATTATGAAAGCACACATTACCGACGAAGTACCAGCTGGCGTGGTTTATACAACTTTTCATTTCCCTGAAAGTGGAGCCAATGTAATCACAACTGAATTTTCAGATTGGGCCACTAACTGTCCAGAGTATAAAGTTACGGCAGTTGAACTTGCGCCAAGTATTTTGGGCCCTGGCGATATAGTTGAAACACATATTATGGGTGATCCGCAGTTAGATTCGATAGTACGTATGGCTAATCAGATTGCCGCCAATATCCCCGCCGCTGATGCCCCTGAAATTAAGGTTGCACACCATATTGTTCAGTTCTGGACGCCAGCGATGATCGAGCGCCTACACAATGACGTTGAGAAGAGTGATCTCTCGCCAATAGTTCTAAAGGCGATTGAGATTTTGTTAGTGCGAAATTAACTCTAAAACTTGTCTTGTTAAACCGGTAAGGCCAACGGCACGAATCTCTAAAGGTAGAGCGATTTCTGATGCGGCATCGCGCGCGGCCTGTTCTAGCTCCGCGGTTGGCCTCTGGGCCAGCCACATAACACGCGAATAGTTCTTAAAATAATCATCGCGCAAATGTGGATACTTATCGAGACCAAGTTCAATGATGACGCTTCGGTGGAAGGACTTCACCAGAAAATCCGTCAAAAAGTAAGTACCGGCATTCTCGG
>JAYTTL010000371.1:0-3431 GCA_043745325.1 Actinomycetes bacterium | reverse complement strand
TGATTCCCATGAAGCCAATGACTAAACCGAAGATGCGTTTGGGCTGCCATACTGAGTGATCCCCTCGCAGGGATGTAAAGATTGTTGAAAAGATTGGCACGCTCGCCACTATTAGTCCTGCCAGTCCAGAGGAGATTTCTTTCTCAGCGCTCGTGATAAGAATCCAAGGTCCAACCATTTCCAGAAAGGCGTAAGGTAAAACATACTTAATGCCTCGGATGGCATCACCAAACGTTCGCTTATGAAGGGCAATTGGAATCAAGATTGCAGCGCCAATCAAAGTGCGCCCCGCAACGATCAGTGGTGGAGGAATATCGGCAACGGCGACCTTCATTAATAAGTATGGAATTCCCCAAAGAAAGCCGACGATGCCAAAATGAATCCAGGATTTACGTGTCATTTAGGCAATCACTCGGCGGTACACATCGACGGTAGCTTGGGCAACGGCCTCCCAGCCAAAGTACGTTATCGCCCGTATTCGCCCAGCCGCGCCGTAGCCTTTCAGCAGTTCTGGCGTGGACATTAAACGTGAAATAGATTCAGTCAGAGCGCTTTCAAAATCGCTACTCTCACCCGTGTATGTCACAAGCTCGCCGGTCTCTTTATCGGAAACGACTTCAGGAATTCCTCCTACTCTTGAGGCAAGAACGGCAGTCTCACAGCTCATAGCCTCTAAGTTAACGATGCCAAGAGGTTCATACACGGATGGGCAGATAAATAAATCAGCGCCGGAGAGCATCGCTGTTAGTTGCTCATGCGGCAACATGTCTTTTATCCACCATATATTCCTGCGCGTTGCTTGAAGCTCGGCGATTAATTGTGCAACCTCTGTGCCGATACCCTCCTCGTCAGGGTTACCCGCTGCTATAACCAAACCATACTCTTCCGAAACCTGCTTCCACGCGCGCAGAAGATGCGCTAAACCTTTTTGTCGGGTTATTCGCCCAACGAAGATTGCATATCGACCCGTGACACCGAAACTGCGTGCAACCGATTCATCGAGATTGGGAGCAAACTTTGAGGTATCTACTCCATTTCGAATTGTTACGACTTTATCCGCATCTATAGAGGGATAAGCGGCAAGGACATCGGCGCGCATCGAATCACTGACGGCGATGATTGCTGCCGCGGCTTCAAAAGCAGTTTTTTCTGCCCACAACGAAATTGCATATCCTCCACCAAGTTGTTCGGCCTTCCAAGGTCGAAGAGGTTCGAGTGAGTGCGCACTCACAACGTGTGGGATTTTATATTGAAGCGAAGCAATATGGCCGGCCATATTTGCATACCAGGTATGTGAGTGAACGAGATCTACGTTGCTAAGGTGTGAGGCAATCTCAAGATCGGTAACGAGTGCTTGTATCGCTGGATTGGCCGCACTAAATTCTTGAGGTGTCGAATATCCGAAAGCATCACTGCGCACTCCACCAAAGCAATGGACATCAACACGGACATCTTTAATATTTCGAAGGGCATGTGTTAACGCAAGTACATGGACACCTGCTCCACCATAGATAGCGGGGGGCCACTCTTTGGTGACAATTCCGATATTTAATTCGCTCATTACATTCCCCCTAGCCCGACTAAGTAGGACAGGCTATCGTTAGCGCATGGCAAACCTTAAACTTCCCCTTGGACTTGTTCTAGCTGGTGGAGAAGGTAAGCGATTGATGCCACTAACGGCCGATCGAGCCAAACCCGCCGTTCCTTTTGGCGGTTCGTATCGTTTAATTGATTTCGTACTCTCAAATTTAGTCAATGCAAATATGCTTAAAATTGCGGTTTTAACGCAGTATAAGTCACATTCACTCGATCGACACATCACGACGACATGGCGTATGTCGGCATTGCTCGGTAACTACATCACTCCAGTACCTGCCCAACAACGCTTGGGCCCCCATTGGTACACGGGAAGCGCCGATGCAATTTTACAGAACTTCAATTTAATTCAAGATGAAGATCCTGAGCACGTATTGGTCTTTGGAGCAGACCACGTATATCGAATGGATCCAGGCCAGATGTTTGCCCAACATGTTGAAACCGGTGCGGGCATCACTATTGCAGCCATTCGTATGCAACGATCTGAAGCGCACGAGTTTGGTGTTATTGAACTTGCCGAAGATGGAATCACCATTAAGGCATTTCACGAAAAACCATTAGATCCACCAGCGATGCCAGGCCATCCTGATCTTTGCTTAGTCTCGATGGGTAACTACATCTTTAAGCGTGATGTTATGGAAGAAGCTCTCATCATTGACTCCGAAGATATTGAATCACGCCATGACTTAGGCGCAAATATAATTCCTTATTTGACAAATAATGGTGTGGCAAAAGTCTACGATTTTGCGTATAACACGGTACCGGGTGAAACCGATCGCGATAAAGGTTATTGGCGAGACGTTGGATCAATTGATGCTTATTACGATGCACATATGGATTTAGTATCGGTGCATCCAATTTTTAATTTATATAATCGTGAATGGCCACTTCTCACTCATCCACCTTCACTTCCACCTGCAAAATTTAGCGAAGGTGGCGCGGCACATGATTCAATCGTCGGCGCCGGAACAATTATTTCCGGCGGAATCCTACATAATTCGGTAGTTTCTTATGATGTTGCAGTTGGAAGGGGATCACTCATTGAAGGCTCAGTTTTGATGCCTTCGGTTCACATTGGCGACAGAGCGATTGTGAGAAAAGCGATTTTAGATAAAAATGTCATTGTTGAGCCCGGTGCCCAAATCGGTGTTGATTACGAACGAGATCGGCAGCGTTTCACGATTAGTCCTGGTGGAATTATTGTGGTTGGCAAAGGCGTTCGAGTAACACCTTGAGTTTTATTTCCAAATCACGGTGTTATCACGCAACGTTCGATATCTATCCATAACTTCAGGTGTTCCAGGAGTTGAGTGACGAGAGGCTTCGCCCAAGTTCCATGAAGGCATGTGACCTAGCAGCGCCCACGCCGCTTGTTTTGCCGCGCCATCGGCTACATACTCACCCGCCGGAGGAAGGATGATTTCGCGGTCCATTAACGCACTTGCGATTGCAGCAATCGCCGGATTTTTTGCCGCGCCTCCGATAATTAAGACGCGGTTAACACTTACTCCTAAAGCAATCAAGGCATCAACGGCATCGGTCATAGAACACAACATTCCCTCGATCATTGCACGTGCAATATCGGCTGGATTTGAATTCTTAAGATTCATTCCCGTGAGGATTCCGGTTGCATCGGGGCGATTTGGGGTACGTTCGCCTTCAAAATATGGCAGAAGCGTTAGTCCATGTGCACCTGGACTAGAATTCAAAGCTAGTTCTCCAATTTCATGATGTGTTTTACTTAAGATTCGTGTTGCGGCATCTAAAATTCGTGCGGCGTTAAGTGTGCAGACTAAAGGCAAAAATCTCCCCGTTGCATCGGCAAATCCGGCGAC
>JAYTTL010000370.1:0-3478 GCA_043745325.1 Actinomycetes bacterium | reverse complement strand
CCGGCCTGCGTTCTCATATGCCTGTTCGGCTTCACGACGCTTCTTTGCTTCGCGTGAGAGAACGGCTATAACTTCATCATCACTTAAGACTCGCATCTCTTTGCCTGCGACCTCTTCGTTGGTAATTGCAGTTAACACCATGCGAATCGTGCCTGAGGTAATCGCATTACGGCTGCGAATCGCTTCAGTCAGGTCAACCCGTAGCTTTTCTTTGATACTCATGATGTGAACTCTATCGCGAGAAGTTCGGCAATTTGAGCAGTATTGAGCGCTGCACCTTTACGAAGATTGTCGCCACACACAAATAAATCCAGCGCCATAGGGTTATCTATGCTTTTACGAACCCGGCCCACCCACGTTGGATCTGTACCCACGACATCGGCTGGCGTTGGAAATTTAAAGTTAGCAGGATCATCAACAAGCTTGACCCCCGCAGCGTTTTCTAAAATATCCTGCGCGCCTTTTCGTGACGGCTCTTTCGCAAAAACTGCATGAACTGCAAGTGAGTGTGTCGTAATCACTGGAACACGAACACATGTGGCAGCAACTTTAAGATGTGGAAGACCTAAAATTTTACGCGATTCATTGCGTACTTTCAGCTCTTCTGAGGAGTAGCCATCTTCCTTTAACGATCCCGCCCAAGGAACTACGTTTAACGCAAGTGGCGCTGGAAACGGTCCATTGTCAGTTATAACTTTGCGAAGGTCCCCGGGACTGTCCCCGACATTTGTTCCTGCTACTAGTTTTATTTGCTCTCGTAAAATATCAATGCCCGCTTGGCCCGCACCCGATGCAGCCTGATAAGACGATACAACTAACTCTTGGAGATCATAATCGCGGTGCAGGGCGCCAAGGGCAACAATCATTGAAAGCGTTGTACAGTTTGGGTTTGAAATAATTCCACGGGGGCGATTTTTGATATCCTGCGGATTTACTTCAGGCACTACAAGTGGCACATCAGCGTCCATTCGAAAAGCACCAGAATTATCAACGACTACGGCGCCACGAGATGCCGCAATAGGTGCCCACTCAGCTGAAATCTCATCGGGAACATCAAACATGGCGACATCAATGCCATCAAAGCTCTCAGGCGTGAGTGCAACAACAGTTAACTCTTGACCTCGGCACATAAGTTTCTTGCCGGCACTTCGTGCTGAAGCGATGAGGCGAATCTCCCCCCAAACATCGGGGCGCTCAGAGAGAATTCCAAGCATCACTGTTCCAACTGCCCCAGTTGCACCGACAACGGCTAAAGATGGTTTGCTCATAGACCAGTGCCTGCATAAATAACGGCTTCATTCTGATCTGTATCTAGTTCAAATGCGGTATGAGCGGCTCTTACTCCTCGCTCAAGATCAGACTCTCGGCAGATTATTGAAATACGAATTTCAGATGTAGAAATCATTTCAATATTCACGCCTGCATTCGATAGCGCACCAAAAAACGTCGCTGTTACACCTGGGTGCGAGCGCATTCCCGCGCCGACTAATGACAGTTTTCCAATTTGATCGTCGTATTGGATAGATGCAAAACCGACTTCTCCTTGGAGTTTTTGTAAAATTGACGTTGCATCCGGACCTTCGGCTTTAGGCAAAGTAAATGAAATATCGGTTAAACCCGTTGCTGCTGCAGAGACGTTCTGAACAATCATGTCAATATTAATATCGGCATCTGCAATCGCTTGAAAGATACGCGCGGCGACACCGGTTCGGTCAGGAACACCAACAATGGTGATCTTTGCTTCACTCTTATCGTGTGCGATACCTGAGATTATTGCCTGTTCCATTTCTGTCCCCTTTCCAAGGGAGTGTCCAACTGGATGATCTTTAACCACCCAAGTTCCTTCATTGGTTGTAAAAGAAGAACGCACATGAATCGGTAAGTCATAACGGCGTGCATATTCAACACAACGTAAATGTAAAACTTTGGCACCGCTTGCCGCTAGCTCTAACATTTCATCGTACGTGACGGTTTTTAATTTGCGCGCATTAGGAACCACTCGTGGATCTGCACTAAAAACACCGTCGACATCGGTATAGATTTCACAGACATCGGCATCTAAAGCCGCTGCAAGTGCGACGGCGGTTGTATCGCTTCCGCCACGGCCCAAAGTGGTTACATCTTTTGTATCTTGCGAAATTCCTTGAAAGCCGGCAACGATTGCGATTGCACCTTCTTTTAGCGCCTCTTGAATGCGACCCGGCGTTACATCGATTATGCGCGCGCGACCATGTGCCGACGTTGTAATTACACCGGCTTGGCTTCCGGTAAATGAACGAGCTTCATGTCCTAAATTTGTTATTGCCATCGCTAACAAGGCCATGGAGATTCGCTCGCCGGCCGTTAGTAACATATCTAGCTCGCGCCCTGATGGAATTGGCGTGATCTGTTTTGCTAATTCAATGAGCTCATCGGTGGTATCGCCCATCGCCGAAACTACAACAACAACTTGATTTCCATCTCGCTTCGCACTCACGATGCGATTGGCTACGCGCTTCATACCCTCGGCATCGGCGACCGATGAACCGCCGTATTTCTGAACAATGAGTCCCATGTGTTAATGGTGGCCTATTGATTTAGATGGGGCTACCTGTTTTTTGGTTTTTCCTACTATATGAGATGCATTCGGTACCACATAATGAGATTAAACGTCGCGGCGGCCTTCAAAAGCCCGTCCGAGCGTGACTTCGTCGGCATACTCCAAATCTCCACCAACCGGCAGGCCCGAAGCCAGCCGAGAGACCTTGATACCTAGTGGCTTAATTAATCGCGCTAAATAGGTGGCCGTTGCCTCACCTTCAAGATTTGGATCGGTCGCCAAAATAACTTCAGTGATTTCTGGATCACTTAGCCTCGCCATTAACTCTCGAATACGTAGCTGTTCTGGACCGATTCCATCTATTGGAGAAATTGCGCCACCAAGAACATGATACTTACCGCGAAATTCACGTGTCCGTTCGATTGCATTTACATCTTTGCTCTCTTCAACAACACAGATTGAAGTGTTCTCGCGACGCGGATCGCGACAGATACGGCACTCAGCCTCCTCCGAAACATTTCCACACGTTGTACAAAACTTAACCCGTTCTTTTACAGTTCGAATTGAATCAACTAACGATGCGGCAATTTCTGGTTCGGCCTCCAAGATATAAAAAGCGATACGTTGAGCCGACTTTGGACCAATACCTGGTAAATGACCGAGCGCATCGATGAGATCTTGAATCGCGCCTTCATATATTCCCGACATCGGCTACTTTTCAATCACGCGTGCGCCGAGCTCTTGCGCTAAAAGCGCAGCACCAGAAAGCAATGTCTTATCACTTGGTGCCTCTGATGTACGTGTTTCACGTGCAGCTGGAGTATTTGTATCGATAGATGGATCGACAATACATTCAATGCGACGATCAATTCCAACAACATCTACAAATGCTTTGCGTAAAATCTCATCGGATTCAGATCGCACAAAAGAATCGCGTGC
>JAYTTL010000369.1:0-3485 GCA_043745325.1 Actinomycetes bacterium | reverse complement strand
AAGAAAGTATCGCTATGCAGCGTCGAATGGCGGGATGGAATGACAACTACCTGACGCAACTACTTGGCCTCACAGCACTTTAGTATGCGTTTGCCCTGTCCCCCAGTGCTTTCGGTTCAATAGCATCACCAATACTACGACAAAATTGATTGGCAAACTTGAGCCAGAGGGCAATAGGTTACCAAAACAATTGCATTCCCGATTTGAAAAGATTGCCGAAGTCGCAAAAGCGGTAAGCGCAAGAAACAAAACCGTGATTGCGGTCCAGGCGAATGGTGAAGGTGCTACCAGTGCAAATGTTGCTACTGCGAATTCGATTATAACTGCCGAAAAGAGAAGCCAAGGGATAGACAAGAGAGACCCGTCTTGTAGGATTGCGGGAGCCAGTTGGATTTTTGCAACTGCTGCTACTATTAGGACAACACATACAAACAGGCGAATCGCAATCTGAATCAAGGACATTTTGAGATCGTATGTGATCACTAAGGGTTGTTCCCTCAATCGATTTCAGCCGAAAATGGCAAATCGAAAAAAAAGAAACGATCGTCAATCGTACACTGTAATTTCAACACGGTATCAACCGATTGCTTCATAGCACTACAATCGAAGTTCACTAACAGGCTATTCGAATTCTCATTTGAGTCCCAAGACACCTTTAGCTCATCGGGGATGTTTGAAAAATCAACCTTCAATGTTTTACCAAACGCTGCCCGACAAGTTAATTGCGTCGAAAACACTTTACCTTTTTCCGAAACCCTAGGTAAGTGGATAAAACTCTGGCTAACAAGAACTGCTGGTACTGCTTTACCGAACACTTTTACCTTTACTGCTGGAGTTCCATCGGAGAACTTAATCTCAACAAATTTGCAAAAACTTCCCTCAGCGATAGGCGTTAGATATCCCTCTACAGTACCATTTGTTGCCGAATGCTTCTTATAGCCCAAACTAATTTTTGCGTCCGAAAACATTGGAAAGCAAGCGTCTCCCTGTAAAACAAGTACATTTTTGCCGCCGACAATATGGGAAACGTCAAAGGAAAAGCTCTTCCCCTCCATGGGAATCTCGCCAAGATGCACCTGAGCGGGCGAAATTCGAATACGCTCTTCCACGAAACCAGTAATTCGACCTGAGAGCGGCCTCAAACGGATATCCTTCGAACGAATCACGAAAGCTCTATCGACGTTTCCAGACACTCCTTGCAAATCAAGCTTTGCTACAACCATCCGTTCGCTATTGGCACGAACAACAAAATTTGATCTATCCAATGGTTTAGCTGAACTTCCTTTTTCGTCCCAAAGAGACAAACAACCACAACCCGAAACTATCTCATCAAACTTCGCTTCGTATGGCAGTGAGTTTCGAACAATAAACATCTTTTCTACAACAGTTCCTTCTGAGTGAACTCCCAAATTGATATTCGAAGGCACTATTTGAACATCATTGGCTGTCTCTGCTTCAAAAACGAAAGCTTTGACAACATACCCAAAGGCGAAAACTCCAATTAATATCCAAACTGTTCTAAACCTTGATAACCACATTTCTCGCATTTCAGCCTCAACGAGATTTCCAACGTGCGAAATAAAAATAAACGCCTATCACTGAGACTGAACAAATCAGAATCGTTCGCCAATAGCTCAATAAATAAAACAAATAATTGGAAGGCTCAGATCTTTTCCCGTCTAATCTCCCCGGTTCTCCGATTATTTCTCCATCTTTATTGACTTTGTATGAGATCTTCTTAACGAAATCGTTTACCATTATGCCCTCCGGAATCTTGTACTCAAAAGTCTCTTCTGGAATGGGGATATTGATTTTGACAGAAGTAAAGTCTGTGGAAGTTTCAAATATCACTAAGTCCGGTCTTCCATCCTCGAACTTGCTCGCTGATCGGTTCTGTGTTCTCTTTGGGAAAAACAAACCAGGTCCTACTTCTTGAAATTCCAAACAATCAAAACTGGAAACCAACACCCACTTAATACCGTTTTCGTTGCGCTGGTTAAGCTCCGTTGTATATTTCATTACCATATAGTTATTTCGGGGTGAAAAATAAACTATACACTTCATCTGGCCATCCGTGGTTTGCACTCTAGACAAGGGAACACCGTCGACAGTTTCATTGGAGATTGATGTAACGTATTTTGTATCCAGGAAATTGTCCCAAGTGAGAATAGGATCTGCCGTCACCTCAATCCCGGCCCGAAACCAAGGTCCCTCGGCACCGAGGCAGTTCCCCATTGGATTTGCAGCAAATATGTTGGCTTTCTTGCCTGTGACCTCAATTTGATTCTGCTTGTTTACGTATACTTTTTTGCTTTCATTGACGCCTGATTTTTTGTTTTTCTCCAATCCCGATAGAGGTTCTTTTTCTAAAAAAAAACTTGATTTCTTTCCCAGATATTTACACCGCATGTTCATCAGGTCGTTGCTAGAAAGTGGCAGAATATCATACTCCAATTGAATCGATTCGATTATGTCTATTGACGAGCGAAATCCTTGCTTTATCTTTGATAAATGGGAAAGGTCAATTACATCCTGTGCGGCCAAAACGCCTGTGGCGAAATACAAGACGACAAACGCCACAAACTCACGATACGAACGTTTCATCCAGAAGACTCGCCGTAGGGGCGATACGAATTGCGAAATAGAGAATGCCAGTCGCTTCTTACTTGGGAACATCGCGTGCCTTTTCGCAATTGTATTTGTGGGCTAATGCGGAGATGCACTAGCCATTCGGATCCGATTATTTTTCCAACTGTAAACTGCGACTGTCAAGGTAGTTTCTAAAATTGATTGCAACCTTCTGTTGGAGTATCACATTGGGGACCCGAAACCCAAAGTTGGCTTGGCGATGCACCACACACTCCACCGGAAAATTTTCCGACACATTCATAACTGTAAGGTGTGCCCGCGGTACAATTCGAACTCGACCAGTATGCGGGTTCGCAAATCGCATAGGCATCTTCGGACATTTGGCACGATCCACCTCCGGCCGCCCTATTTACGCATAACCTCAGTCCAGTTGCTGGATCAATGCCACCTGGACAAGTCGCGTTATTGTAACCCCAAAAAGATCCACATCGCTTTCCATTTGCCGGGGCGGTTGCGCCAATTAAGTTTGACTCAACCAAACCTGAAACCATCAATGCAAAAAAAATCGCGGCTGGAACGATAAAAACATCAATCAACTTCATTTTTTTCATTTGATAACCAATGCTCGTTGAGGAAACTGTTGCGAGAAATATCGCTTCGGAAGAAATTTATCGGCGGAGGGTGGGTAATGCAATTGCAAAATTGGCGCTTTCGGAAAATGCCTCGTCAGCAGAATTTGTGGGTGGTTTTTGGCTCCGGAAGGTTCCCTAGCTGGTGATATAACGCTGTTTTTATGGTTTCATACTCCTTGAATCCGTAAGCTTTTCTCATGGTCAATTTCGCCTTGTTGTTGAAGCCCTCCACAACGCCTGAGGATAACCCTTGTGATTCGAACC
>JAYTTL010000368.1:0-3485 GCA_043745325.1 Actinomycetes bacterium | reverse complement strand
GCTTACCGCTCTTGGCTAAATCTTTCAAAATATTCCAAGCACGCGCTTCGATAGTTGGCGAGAGTAATTGAATAGGCATTCTTGAAAGTGGAAGTGATGAAAATGAGTTTATAAGTTCTTTGGAACTACGAGCTGAATAGCCAATCTCAAGCCGCGTGATTGAAGATAAATACACTTTTCCCGAGTTTATTCTCGATGCCCATATACTGGCATCTGGTGAATCCCCAATACGTACCAACGCTGATTTATCAATGAGCCATCCCGTCAGCGCCAAGCTTGCTCCATGATTTTTTCATCAGCAAGATCAGGTAGAAGTTCAAGAATTCCAGTGAGATGTTGTTCAGTCACAGATTCGGTGGGGAGAGATAAGGTTTGCGACAATGTCCTGCGCACATATTCGGCTCGAGATAAACCTAAAGCAGAGGCCTTCACATCAAGAACTGCAAGAATCTCAGGGTGGAGGTCTCTAATAAGTAAATCAGCCATGATGGTTTCTCCTTAGTGATAGCCGATGATATCACCATCGTGACGGTACTTGACAGGGATGTCAAAGTTTATTGATCTGCTAGCCGCAGATATCAAGGCGTTGGGGAAACTAGGAGGAACAGAGCTTGAATCTGCGGTTTCGCGCTTAATTCCTACTCTTGCACCCGTTTTGCGCACCCGATTTTTAGAGGCACTGACTGAAGTCGCCGATGAGCTAAGAGAACAACTTCCCGGCGCCCACTTAGAGGCTCGAATACAGGGCGATGAGATCGAACTCGTCTATATCGAAGATGGTTCGGTTCTACGGGAAAACCCTTCCGAACTCAATGCCCGAATTACTTTGAGACTTCCCGAAGATTTGAAGTCTCGAATAGAAAATGCAGCGACAAAAGAGGGTATCTCATTGAACTCATGGCTTTTAAAAACAAGTGACCGCGGGAGCTTCTCGGTGACTATTGGTAAGCGACAACTAAAAGGAATGGGGAAGAGTTAATGAAGTTTGACCAGTCACTCGAAGTCACACGAGAAGAGAGCTTTGACATCGGGATTGCAGATGTCTCAATAATAAGTGTTTCTAGTGAAATCAGAATCATAGAATCAATTGATGGAAAGTGCCATGTAAAGATTATGGCCGGCTCAAAAAAAGCTGCAGAATTAATACATGCAGTTGAGATCGTCGCATCAGATTTGAATGTCGATATTGATGGTAACTCCATTAGCGGCGAATTGAACTCCGAGATTTCACTTGATGCAGCAGGGGAATCTCCTCTTGAAACAAGCAAAGTAGTAAAAATTATTTCGACCACAATCAGTGGTAACTTCAATTTAGTTAGCAATTAGAAAGGCAAAAATGAGAAAAATCAACAAGTTTGATCATCGTGGTTGCCTACATAAAAACACCATGCGACATTCAAGGCCAGATCTTGCTAATAAAGGAAGCTCGAACCTTCACTACCTCTACGGTCTCGGCCGCATTATTTAGTCAGTTAAACAACACGGTTCAAACTAGAGCCTAATTAAGATTAATTTTACTAATTTTGTAGCGACTCTATAGACATGAGTTTGAAGCCCACGCCTCGCACGGCCTGGGGAACATTTGGGCCGCCGGCATCTCTCACTTTGACCCGAATTCTGGATGCGTGGGTATCTAGCAGTTTGTCACTTGAGAATTCAAATGAGCTCCCAATTGCCTCTACGACCTGTTCTCGCGTAAACACTCTTTTTGGCTGTTCCATCAAAAGACGTAAAAAATCAAACTCCGTCCGAGTAAGCACAACGCTTTTACCAGCAACTTGAAGTTCGCGGCTGTCTAAATTCATCACGAGGCTCCCGGCCATAAGCGTCAACACTTCTTTACCAGTTTGACGGTTTCGATGACGTATTTGGGTAGCAACTCGCAAACCTAAAATACGTGCGGTGACCGGCTTTGTAATGTAATCATCTGCACCTACAGCCAGACACATTGCCTCATCCGACTCATCACCTCTGTTTGTAAGCATAATGACGGGTACATCTGAACTCTTTCTGATCTCTCGACAAACTTCTAAGCCATCGGGTTTACCCATCGAGACATCTAAAATTACTACGGATGGATTAGTTTGTTTAAAAAGTGTCAAAGCCATCGTCCCATCAACTGCTTCAACAACCTGATATCCCTCTGCCTGTAGGGCGATACGTACAAAGTTTCTGATATCTTCATTGTCATCGGCAATCAATATTGCTCCGCTGTCCATTATTTTGGCGTCTCACTTTCAATATTTAGTAGAGATTCTCGAAGCATCGCAAGTATTTCTACTTTCTTAATCATAATCATTTCCTTTTCTATGCTGGGGTTTGAGCGCAGCCATCGAGAAAGAGTCAAGACTTGCGATCCCTCTTGCGAAAATGTGTAGAAACCGAGTGAGCCACCGATCTCGTGACATTTATCCATCAACTCTTCTTCTGACGCGTCCGAAATTGAAGAAATCGCACGGCGCATAACTCCTAATCGACTCTCTGAAATGAAATTTTCAACCGCTGAAATTCCGATCGGCAGATTAACTTTTATTGTGGTCCCCACACCAACTATCGATTCGACTGCTATATCGCCCATATGAATTTCCACGATTTTTCGAACGATAGCTAAACCCAGCCCTGAGCCAGGAATTGAAGATTCAACGGCGTTGCTAGCTCGAAAGAACTGGGTGAATAGTTGACTAATTTCGGTTGGAGGAATCCCGATACCATTATCGTGAACTTCAACTAAAATTGTATCTCGCTGTGCAACATCTAGGCCATGATGAAGACGTATTACGATTGACGAATTATGTGGACTGAACTTAACGGCGTTAGAAATTAGATTCGTAAAAACCTGAGAAAGTTGGCTAGAGTTACCTTGAACGACAAATTTTTCTGTCTCGTCATACTCGAACTTAATTTCGAGCCCATCGGACTCAATTTCTAACTGTAAAAGACTTACGGAGTTGCGGCAAATTTCTAACAAATCACATTCATTAAACTCAACTTGGCTTTCGGTTGCATCCAAGGCTGAAAGTAAAAGAATACTCTCGACTAATTGCAAAAGTAGGGTGGCGTTTTTATCGACTACCTCAAGATATTTGTGAAATTCACGATTGTGTTCTTTAGTAGAAAAATCCTTAAGAATTTCAACATAGCCAATGATTGAAGTAAGTGGTGTTCTTAGTTCATGATTGATAGTGGCAACAAACTCATTTTTAGCCTCGTTCAAATTTGTTAGTTTTTTAACAGCTTCTTTTGCCTGGCCTAACTCTTTTCTCACCTCCGTATAGCGAAACTCCTCTAAAGTATTTTGTGTTCGATCCCGAAAGTATCCAGATCGAATTCTTATACCGGTCCAAACTGTAAGCATTGACATTACAAGAATCAGTGCCAAGAGTAGGTAAAGGTTTCTGGTAGAGGCCGATCGCTGTGAAGTTGCGAAACCTTTAATTTGTTGGCTCACGGTTCGCGAGTAGTCATCGATCATCACATGACTTTCA
>JAYTTL010000367.1:0-13264 GCA_043745325.1 Actinomycetes bacterium | reverse complement strand
CGGCATCGCGCAGTGCACGAATCTTGTTCTCTTCATTGACCTTAGTCTCAATGAACTCTTCAATATCTGGGTGCGAAACATCTAGAACAACCATCTTTGCCGCACGTCGTGTAGCGCCACCTGATTTAATTGTGCCGGCTGATGCATCTGCGCCTCGCATAAAGGAGACTGGCCCAGATGCGGTTCCACCTGATTTTAGAAGCTCTTTGGATGAGCGGATGCGGGATAAGTTAAGTCCGGCCCCTGAGCCTCCCTTGAAAATCATTCCCTCTTCGCGATACCAGTTAAGAATGCTCTCCATAGTGTCTTCGACCGAGAGAATAAAACAAGCACTCACTTGCTGTGGCTCATTTGTCCCAACGTTAAACCAGACAGGTGAATTGAAGGAGAAAATCTGGTGCATCAGCATGTGGGTTAGTTCGTGTTCAAAGATCTCTGCATCGGCATCGGTTGCAAAGTAGCCATGCTCTTTTCCAGCCTTTGTATACGTCAATACAACGCGATCGATAACCTGCTTGAGTGACCACTCACGATTTGTCGCACCGACTGCGCCACGGAAATACTTAGTTGAAACAATCGTTGATGCATTTACGGACCAGAAATCTGGAAACTCAACGCCATGTTGTTCAAATACGGTCTCTCCCGTTTTCCAGTTTTGTTGCACTACATCGCGGCGCTCCCATTTAACTTCGTCATATGGGTGAATACCCTCGTTGGTGTAGATGCGTTCGATCGTTAAGCCCTTGCCCTTGATGGTGTTGTGAGCTTTGATCTTGGCTGGTCGGTTGATAACCGTTTCTGACATATGTCTTTCCCCGTATTTCTTTAGTAGGACTTTAAATTATTTATACGAAGCTGAACTGCTGGTCGTGAGTTTTTCATTTCGAACATCTGCACGGGGTTTATCTGCAGATTTATTACTCGAGGGCAGAGCACGCAACAGCGCAATCTCACCTTCGAAATCTTCAAGGGAGGCAAAGTTACGGTATACCGAGGCATAACGAAGGTAGGCCACTTCATCTAACTCTCGAAGCGGCGCTAGAATCGACATTCCCACTTCTTGGGCCTCGATCTCGGCCTGACCAGTGCTTCGTAAGTTTTCTTCGACTCGCTGGGCTAGTAAAACCAGATCATCTTCACTCACCGGGCGGCCCTGACAAGCTTTGCGCACACCCACCAATACTTTTTCGCGACTAAATGGTTCGGTGGCACCACTTCGTTTGATGATGCTCAAAACCGCGACCTCTTGGGTTGAAAAGCGTTGACCACACTGTGGACATTCGCGTCGGCGACGGATTTGGGTCCCATCTTCTGCTGGGCGAGAGTCGATCACGCGAGAATCATCGTGTCTGCAAAACGGGCAAATCAATTTGGCGTGTCTCCCTTCTGCATGCTTGCTTTTTCCCCATTTAAAGGTAAAGAGGGGATTTCTAAAACTACCGTAAAAACACTACTTATGGAAGTTTTATCTGTTCCTACCCCTATATCTAGTACTAACTATAAAGCATTGCACGAGGGTTTGCCTCCTGAAGAGGCTTGGACACGGTTCTAGGGCGTGTCGTTTCTACCACCCCCGAAAAAATTAACCCCAGACCCACAACTAGGCCAGAAGGCGCGCACCATTATGGGCTTTGGCCAGGGCGGCATCACAGGTCCAGAGCGTGGCCCCTGAAGCCGTCGCGGTGGCGCTGATGATGGCATCGGGTGTTCGAAGGCCAGTCTTTGCTCTGACATGGGCAGCTGAAACTGCAATCTCTTGGCTCACATCGACAATCTGATGCAATCTCTTGGCAAAGCTTTCGTGTGCCGCTTTAGCCACGCCCTTGGCCACTGCAAGGGGCAAAACTTCTGTCAAAGTCAAGGCCGAAATTGTATACAAACTAGAGGTTTCAAAATTTTGCATTATCAGAGCGTGGTGTTTATCTTCAGAATTGATTAATCCAATCAGAACAGAAGAGTCCAGTAGCACTAATCCCATGCTGCTCTCTCTTTCTCCTGATCAAATGTATCAAAGACTCCAGGGAATGCACCGACTAAATCTAAAACCGAATTTCTACTACCTACGATTTCTATTTGAATAAAACCAGCGTTATTAACTACGAATTCCACTTCATCTCCGCCCTTAAGTCCAACACTTCGCAAAATATCTACAGGGACTGTCAATTGATTTTTTGAACTAAGGCGGGATGAGGATGTACGTCCCTTGCGCTGTGCAGGTTTTTTTACGACAACAGGTTTTCGTGCACGTTTTATGGGGCTTTTCTTAGCCTTTACCTTAAGTGCCATAAGTAAAGGCTAGCACTTGGACTACTTTCTTAACAAGAGCTACTTCACTGGGACGCGAAGGCGAGCCCCTGCTGCTACGTCATAGCTTGGAAGATTATTAGTTTCGCGGATCGTCTCAACCATCGCCGCAACATCGCCATCGCTATAGGCCGAGGCGACAGACCATAAAGAGGCCCCTACTGGCACAACCACGATTACATATGAGGGAGCGATATCCACATGAGAACCAGCACCTGATCTGGCGGCAAAGCCAGCGGCCATAACGACGGTGAGTGAGAGGACGAACAGAGTGCGAGCAAGGCGGCCACGACGCGTCAACCTAGATTCAGATTGAGCACCGGACGGATTGGCAAGCCACTCACTCTGTGAAAACCCTTGATGTATACCGCTGTGCGGGGCAATCGAGCTATATGTCACTGCACTCATGTCGTTTTCCTCAAACTTCTTATTACCTACGCCTTGGGGAGGGCCTCCGAACATCTGTTCGAATAAGAGCATTAAACACCACAGCACTGACAAAAGGCAAGCCATTTTCGAACAGGTGTTTGAATTTTGCTCCTAACTCTGTCACTATCTACCCATGAGCACACCCAGCACCCATAAAGTGGCAGGTCTTAGCCCCCGACAGTCCGAAATTTTGAGCGTTATCCAAGCCTCGATGAGCGAACATGGCTACGCCCCTTCGATGCGCGAAATCGGCGCCGCTGTGGGCCTAACGAGTACCGCCTCGGTTAAATACCAGCTCGAAATTCTTGAGGCCAAAGGCTTTATTCGCCGCGATGAGAGCAAAGGTCGCGCCCTTGAATTAACACCTGATCAATCTGGAATCGGCGTTGATAAAACTCGGTTAATTCCACTTGTCGGGCGTATCGCAGCCGGTGGGCCAATCACGGCCGAACAAGAAGTTGAAGAGACTTATCCATTACCTGAATCCATTGTAGGAAGTGGAGATTTATTTATGCTCAAGGTCGTCGGTGAATCCATGATCGATGCCGCCATTTGCGATGGCGATTACGTTGTCATCCGCGCGCAGAAAGATTGCAACAATGGAGAAATTGTTGCCGCGATGATCGATGGCGAAGCAACGGTAAAAACATTCTCGCGAAAAAACGGCCACATTTGGTTGTTACCAGCAAACGATAACTTCGCACCCATCGATGGTGACACTTGCGAAATCTTAGGCAAAGTTACCGCAGTACTTCGCTCCGTTCGCTAATCTCAATGGCGATAAGTGGGAATTTATTGGATCGAATTAACTGCGCGGGTGATAATCACTCGAGCTTGATCTCCAAAATGAAGACTTCCAGGTTCATATACATCGATGTAGATAATCTCAGGGCTCTGAATCATTCTCTGGTTCACCAGAGAATCTAGTTCTCCTGAAAACCCCTTACTTTCAAAGTGCTCATTATTTACGCCAATCACTAACCAGCCTTTATCAACAAGTAAAGGTAAGAGATTGCGCAAACACTCTGGACCTAAATGTCCGTGGGTAAATGTGCCCGAAGAAAAGAGCGCCTCATAAGGTGGATTCTCATTAGGAACATGCTGTGTTAAATCTCGTTCATACAATGCGCGATAAATGACGTTTGCATCATCGCGCTTCTTGCCCCTGGCCTGGGCCAACATTTCAGGAGAAATATCCATTCCATCAATAACAAGCTCTGGCCGCAGGCGCGAAAGATACATCCCCGTTAATCCGGTTCCCGTACCAATATCTAACACTCGTTGTACCGGTCCGACAACTTCGTTGAATACTTCGGCAATCGCCTTTGGATATCGATACTGCTGAGCATCAACAAATGAGCTTTCATACGTTGCCGCCCACTGGGCATATAAACGGCGATTATCATCGGGAGTCTTTACCGAGTACGCCTCATGTAGCCCTAATACTTCCTCGCCCATTCTTAGCCGCCAATTGCCGACATTGGTCTAGTGGGCTGAATAAAGCTTGGATCATTAATCCCATGTCCAGGAAGCTTGGCTTTAATCGTCGACTGGAAAGCGGCAACCAGTCGTGCTCGTTTCTGTTCGGCGCTTAAATCATTATCCCGAAGAATCAAGCGCATATCGGTTTCCACCATGGAAAATAAACAGGCGCGAATCTGGCCATCTGAAGTCAAGCGCACTCGATCACATGAAGCACAAAATGGTCGGGTCACACTGGCAATAATCCCGACAACTGAGGGGCCACCATCAATGTAGAACTCTTCAGCGGGAGATGATCCACGCTCATCAACGGGTGTGAGCGAGAACTTCGTACTTAAATCGGCAAATATCTCATCGGCGGTAACCATCTCTTTGCGCGACCACGAACCGCCGGCATCAAGTGGCATCTGTTCAATAAATCTTAAATTCAATCCCTCTTTTAACGCCCACTCCAATAAAGCGGTCGATTCATCGTCATTAATCCCGCGCATTAAAACGGAGTTAATTTTAATCGGTGCTAAACCCGCGGACTGTGCGGCCTCGATTCCCGCAAACACATCATCGATACGATCTCTAAAAGTTAACTTTTTAAAGCGCTCGCGATTGAGCGTATCTAGGCTGATATTGATACGGTGTAATCCCGCTAGAGCTAAAGGTTTAGCTAGCGTGGCAAGTGCAAGGCCATTGGTCGTCATCGAAAGCTTCGGTGGATTATCAATTGAATTAATACGCTTAACAATCTCAACGATATCGGGGCGAAGCAATGGCTCCCCACCGGTCAAGCGAATCTCATTTATTCCTTGCGAAATCGCGGCTTCAATAACTGCGATGAGTTCATCGGTTGTAAGCAGATGAGCACTTGGTAGCCAATTGGCAAAGTCCTGCGGCATGCAATAGGTACATCGCAGCGAACAACGATCGGTTAATGAAACGCGTAGGTCGCGATGCACCCGACCATATGTATCAATGAGCGCACTCATTACATTTTCGCTTCCATCAACACATGTCACATACTACTAGGGCGTTTTGCATCAGTAACTCTTCACAATTACTTAAGCAGGATTATCTCGGGCTTGAATTATCTTTACCGTGCCCTCACCAATCTGTGAAGACTGCGCAATCACCACTCCCTTCGACGTTGGTGTTGGTGTTGATTTTACTACGGACACCATCGCACCTTTTTTCCACACCAACTTCCCCTTAGATTTTATGCAACTGTAGGTAAATCCTCGATACACAATTTTTTGGCCAACGCGTGTGCACTGCAGCGTTGGTCCTACCGCGGCAATCGCCTCTCCACCAAAGAGGGCGATTAACGAGCCGACAAGGGTTTGTAAGATGGTGCGACGTTTAAAAAGCCTCGACATTTATCGTATGCCAACCTTCTGCGCCATTTGGTTCAACGGGTACATAACTCTCTGGTTGCAGATTGCCATCACCATCGGTGGCACGTACTGAGATTGCATATTTGCCTTTGAGTGGATCCCAATCAATCCACCATTGTCTCCACGTAGTCTTTGCAATCTCAGGGCCTAGAGTTGCTTCACGCCACGGGAGCGTGCCAATTCTCACCTCTACCTTGGAAATTCCACGAGTTGGTGCCCAAGCAACTCCGGCAATGGCCAATCGTCCTGGTGGAAGTTGGGAACCATCCATCGGTGTATCTATTCGTGATTGAGTTTTAATCGGGGCGCGTTCGGCCCATCCGCGCGAAATCCAGTAGCCATGCTTTTGATCAAAGCGTGTGAGCTCAATGCGCGTTAACCACTTCGTGGCCGAAACATATCCGTAGAGTCCGGGAACGATAATGCGCGCCGGAAAGCCATGGGCCAGCGGCAGGGCCTCGCCATTCATTCCGATGGCAATCATGGCATCGCGTCCATCAAGGGCGGCCAAAGGAAAACCTGCGGCAAAACCATCATGTGAATAACCCATTATTTGATCGGCATCGGAAGTAGGGCCAGCTTCACGAATTAAATCATCTAAACGAATGCCTAACCAGCGCGCATTTCCAACTAAAGGACCACCGACTTCATTTGAAACACAAGAGATGGTGTCATCGAGTTCAAAAACAGGTCTGGCGCTTAACTCTGCATAAGAAAAAGTGCGCGGATTGGCCACCATGCCAATTATCTCTAGGCTCCAATCTTCAATTGAAATATTAGGAACTACTAACGAAGTATCAATACGATAGAAATCTGCATTAGGTGTAAATAGCGGCGATAAACCCGGTGTTGTTAGCGCTGGATCTACGGGTGGATTTGGTAAAAACTTTAACGGTTTGGGCAGGGCTATTTTAATTCGCTCCACTTGAACACTTGCTTTCTGTGCAAGCAACTTGGCGGCACCTGTAGCCGCAACACTCACCGCTGCGATGATTCCCACTACTTTAAACATATCTCGGCGCGATAACCTCAGACCAGTTTCATCACTCAAATCGCCTTGAAGGCTCAACCACCGTAAAACAATTAGCGTCACGCCGGCTGAAATTAACGCTGGAATTATCGAAGAGAGATTTGATTGCGCATCCAATAGTGCAGCCCAGCTCGCAGCGATTGCCATAATAGAAATGAGTGCGTATGCCAAAAACCTCTTACCTGACATAAAGGCGCGACCTACAATAATGGAAAAAACAAAAACAACTACCAGAATTGTTGCAATGAGAAAGAGTTTGTCATTAGTGCCGAAGATTTTGATGACTAATTTCTTTGCCCACGAAGGTACGTGATCGATGATGCGATTTCCGAGTGAGATAACTGGACTCTGCCAACTACTATTAAGAGCAGCGACAAAATGGCCGATTGCCAATCCCGTAATGGTTGCAAGTGGTCCAAAAATGCTTCCCACATGCTTAGCTCTCACAACACAGCCCAACCCATCTTCTTCATGAGCGCTCTCCCTTGACCGGCCTAAAGTCTACAGATAGCCCTAAAAAACGCCATATGTTTTCGAGAGTGCAACGCATCAACGGGTACATCAAGAGATGAAAACTTTGCAATTACCGTCTCAGACGATGGATCAACCCACACATATTGCCTGTAAATTCCAACGCCATACATCTCTCGTCTTAAAGCTTGATGAAGATTGACCCGCCATCTTCGCTTGCGACAAATTTTCGAAGCGCCGCTTTAGCCGGGCCTTGAGTAACGGCACCGCTAAGTGAATTAAAAGCAGATCCATGACAAGGACATCCAAGAACGCCCATTTCAGCGGCGACGATGCATCCCTCATGTGTGCAAATTGCACTCAGGACAATGAGCTCACTACTAGTTCGGGAAACTGCGACGGAAAAATTCGGAGCCGAAGCAGGCTTAATTTCTACAACTTTGGTGTCCCCCACTCTGACATCACTGGATTTAGTTACAAAAGTTAAGGTTGAGGCCGTAGCACTCGGTGAAGCCGTTGCAGTTGGTTTAGCCGTTGCAGTTGGTGTCGCGCTAGGCGAGCTCGCAACAACTTTCGCTCCTTTTTTCCACACAAGTTTGCCCTTTAATCTTACGGTCGTATACGTATACCCCTGAAAAATAATCCTCTGTCCTAGCTTTGTGGCTTTAAGCGTTGGTCCTGCCGCGGCCTGTGCGTTAGCACCAAAAATCGATAAAAATGCCGCAGGGATAATCGCCAAAAGATTGCGTCGCATTAGTTTCATACGCTAAACCGTAATGCCCTTAACAAAGTTATGCCAAATAAAACCAACATAGGATTGATAATTCTTGTGATGAGTCACGCCAGCGCCTCTTTTATCTGATTGCCATGATCGCGCGGATGGTTGGAGTATCCCTTTATCCATTGTGCAACAGTAAAAGCACCGGACTCAGTATGAACTCCCGCTCTACTTAAATCCGATTCTTTTAACCGCTTCAATATATCTAGTGACGCAGCACGCACGGC
Organism: Actinomycetes bacterium; assembly: GCA_043745325.1. Classification (GTDB taxonomy): domain Bacteria; phylum Actinomycetota; class Actinomycetes; order Nanopelagicales; family Nanopelagicaceae; genus Planktophila. The sequence goes on along the minus strand of JAYTTL010000367.1, from coordinate 5,158 downwards.
GAGAAGGACGGCAATTGAGTTTTCAGTTGGAAGTTCGGTGTATCCCAAAATCTCACTTTCGGCCCAAGCAGATTCGTCATAGCCCTGAATAATTGTTCCCGAAGGTTCTGCGATCAAACGACGCAATCGTGCATATGACTGTGCCTCACTATCGGCCAAATGATGAATTACTTGACGAGGTGACCATCCCCCGGGTTGGTGCTTATCAAGATCGTTCTTTGAAACTGCGGCAATGATGTCGGAAACATACTGAGTAGATGATTCATATTCGGAGGCTAGCGCGGTTGTATCCATTGCAGCAGTCTATCCGGAGTCAGATTTTCCGCCGCGAAAAATAAGCCGTTGCAGATACAAATTGAGCCACTAACCTTTCCATATGCCAACCAAAGATCCAGCCCGCGAAGCTCACTTTCCCGCAATCGAAAAGCGTTATGGCGAGAAAATGTCGTATTGGTTCACCCTCATGGCAAAACTTGAAGGAAGAAAATACCCAGAACAAATCGCGCATTTGAAAGAGAACCATGGTTTTTCTCAAACCCACGCCAATGCTTTGGTTATGTACGCGCGTGGATCAACAACATCGCGGCGCTTTGAAACGCCAAGTGGTTATTACAAAACTTTAACCCCCCAACAGCGAAAGACTCTGAAAACTATCTTCAAAGCAATCACTACGAAGTATCCGCAGTTAGAGCTTGTAATCGCTTGGAATCAGCCGATGGTTAAATTAAATAATACCTACATCTTTGGCGCATCGGCGGCTAAAAATCACATTCTGCTGGCTCCTTGGAATCAAGAGGTTCTTAAAGCATTTACGCCAAAACTTAGCCAGTTTAGAGTTAACAAGAAAACCTTTTGCGTGCCCAATGACTGGGACGTTGACACCACATTAATCCTTGGAATTATTAAAGCTAGCCTAATTAATCTTTAAATTAAGAGAGAATGTCTTTGCTTGTAAAACGGCTATAAGCCAAAGCGCCAAAGATTGCGATATATGCCAGTTGCAAGACAATATTGCTAAACATTGACCCTAACTCCATCGGATTGCGCAACAGATCTGCAAAACCTAACCAATAGTAATTAATAAGGTAGGGATGAATCACGGCAATCGCCAAAAAAATTGGAATCAGTGCGATTGTACATAGCAACGCCAGCAAGCGTTGCCAGCTGGTGTAGATGTAACAGCGTTAATAAAGAAGTAGCGTAAGCGTCAAAAGGCCACCTTGTGTATGAGAGGTGGTCTTTTGTATTTTAAGAGTTAAAGCTCTTGCCACCATCGCGCGATACAAAGATTGCACTACTTGTAACGGCGGCGATAATCTTTGCACTCATCGAGATGCTAGAAATTTCAGACGATAGTGTTGCAATCTTCTTCCAACTCTTTCCGTTATCAGTTGAGCTGTGGATTGATTTTCCGGACGAGGCGTAGAGAGTCGAACCTAGGATCTCTATCGAACTCCACTTAAGCGCAGTTTTTATCGCCACCGTTTTAGTAAAGGCGTCACTTGTCCGCACCAAGGCACCCGTTAACAGACCATACGCACTGCCACTCTTGGTGCTCATCACAGCGATATCGGAGTACTTATTTTCACCCAATTTTTGCCAATTCTTACCTAAATCTGATGAGTACATCAACTGACCGCTGGATGAATCGGCGCCATACATATCGTTTTTACCAACTTCTAACATATGAAAATCAACTTCGCCTTGTAGCGAAACTTTCTTCCAAGTTTTTCCGCCATCCGTTGATGAAAGGAGTCCAATGGGGTTGGGTAATTTTGATGTGGCCCCAGGATGGCCACTTGCATAAAGGATTGTGCCAAAAGTTGCTAATCCCATTACATCAAAATCTTCACTACTAATTTTCTTCATCGAATTCGCAGCTAGATACTGATAGAGCCCTTCGTGCGTATTAAGCAGAACCCGATCCCCAAATACCTTCACATCATGAATATGAGAGACCGATCCATAGGTGGCTCCGTAACTTTGTGGCATCCACGTCAGCGTGCCAGCCAGAGCCAAAGCTAAGGTCGCAATAAATGATTTACTCATAAGAAAATGTTACATGGGCCTTAGTCAATCCCGCTCAACTTCAGTGGGTAAAGCAATAAACTCTCACTGTGATTATTCAAACTCCCGGCGCCGTTTTAGACGACCAGCTCACGAAGGATCTTTGGATTGAAGTAACGCAGGGACGGATCACTGCTCTTTCTCCTGGGGTTCATGCCGAACCTGACAGAACCATCAAAGGCATTCTAATTCCGGGATTTATCGATATTCACTGCCACGGTGGAGGTGGAAGTTATTTTTCTGCCCCATCATCTGGTGAAATTGAAAAGGTCATGGCTACGCACCGCTCCTTTGGAACCACAGGCATTATTGCTTCTTTAGTGACGGAATCGATTGAAGATCTCAAAAGTCAGATACAACGACTTGTTCCTTTTTTTCTACGAGGTGAAATTCTTGGAATCCATCTTGAGGGTCCATATTTATCGCATGCACGATGTGGCGCACATGAACCTTCACTCTTGTTGGCACCAAAAATTGATCAACTTCAAGAGTTGATAAGCATCGGAGAGGGTGCAATTCAAATGATCACAATTGCACCTGAATTAAACGGTGCATTGGAAGCGATTAAATTCTTATCAGAAAAAGACATCAAGGTTGCAATTGGACATACTGATGGCAACTATTCTGATGCAGTTGCGGGTACCGATAATGGTGCAACTATCATCACCCACTTCTTAAATGCAATGAGTAAAGAGCGTGATGAGAAAAGTATTGCAAACTTTGTTTTACATGATGACCGGACTTTGGTTGAACTTATTCTTGATGGCCACCACGTTCCATTTGATACAGCTTCAGAGATTCTTAACACCATTGGTTCCAGAGTAATACTTGTCTCGGATGCTATGGCTGGCGCTGGATGCACAGATGGCGAATATGTAATCGGAAAATTGCCTGTACACGTACAAAATGGCGTTGCTCGATTGGTGTCAAATTCGAAGCTAGCGGGCAGCACGATTACGGTTTCTCAAAGTTTTATTAATGCAATAGATAAATGCGCAATCTCACTTGTTGATGCGGTAAAAATGAGCGCATCTAATCCAGCACAAGCGCTAGGGATAACTGATCGAGGTACGATCAGAGTTGGTATGCGAGCGGATTTACTGGAGTACCATCCAGCGGAAAAAAAGGTCTCATTAATTAATTTGTGAGGGTAACTTTGCTCAACCCCGTAGGTGCATCTGGGTTAAAGCCAGCAGCTACGGAAAACTCCAAGGCAAATCGCTGCAAAACCATCGCATCAACAATTGTTGAGGTAATTTCATCATCGCAATCTGATCCCAGTATCACAATGTCGTCCCCTTCTGGTGTCCCACCATTACCAATCCAGAAAATTCGAGGATTGATTGCACGGATTTTTACCGTAGCCTCGGCGATTGAAGCCTCTGGCATGTGCGAGGGCGCAACAATAAAGAGTTGAGTATCGGCAGTCAGCGCAGAGATTGGGCCATGCAGATAATCAGCCGTTGATAATCCCTGAACCGAAATCTTGCATGTCTCTTGAATCTTCAAAGCGGCTTCACGAGCATTTGGGTAAGCAAAGCCACGACCAAGAATTACTACCTCTTTGTCACGAGATGTGGCCTCAATCGCCTTCGTCACTAATCCAGGGGTTTGGGCTATTCGTGTCGCCTCGCTAATGATCTGCTCGACATTCACTTTTTTATCTGTCCATGCCGCAACTAATAGGTATGAAATTAATAATTGTGCGCTGTAGGACTTAGTCGCCGCTACTGCCAATTCCGGTCCTGCGAGTAATGAAAAATGATGGTGGGCAATTGTTGCCAGCGGCGACGTATCATCATTGGTCATCGCAATGAGATAGGCGTTTGCTTGACGTGCCGCGGTTGCAAACTTAACAAGATCTGGAGACTGACCGCTTTGGCTGATTGCGATGACTAAAGTATGTGAATATTTGAGCTCTGAACCGTAAACGGTTACCGAAGATGGTGATGTAAGGCCTACTGGAAGACCTATCTGAGTTTCAATTAAATACTTTAAAAAGTGAGCGGCGTTGTCCGATGTTCCACGAGCAAGAATAAGTACAGATTGAATCTTCTCTTCGATTAAAAGATTCTTGATGGAAGCAAAGGCATCCTTATTATCGAGTATTGCCCCAAACACCTTGGGGGTTTCGGCGATTTCTGATGCCATAATGGTGCCAAATTGCGTCATGTTCTTATCTTCCCACAAATTTTCAAGTACCCTCTCGCTATGGCTGTTCAAAAAAATTAGTCTGATTACTTATTTGCGGTTCTAAGCCTTTGGGTACTTGCGCCACTAGTATGTGCAACGGCAGCGCAAAAATCCCTCAAAAAAGGCTTATCATCGGGTGCAGTTAAGGGGTAAAGATGTTAGTCGTGGATCTTGGTCAGTCTGGTTCACGATATAAATTTGAATCCTCGCGAAGTATTTTGTCACGGGGCAAATTAAGTTCTGAAAGTGTTTTCGAATCGCTACAAGCAATTTTCGAACTATTGCCTCCACTCAAGTCGGATATTGTCGCGTTATCCTGCACCGGTTTTAATGGCATTGTTCTTGAGCCAGAGATATATGGCCAGCTATGTGCGAAATACTTTGGGGCAACACAGGTTGCAATTATAGATGATGGTTTAGCTGGATTTATCGGCGCACTCAATGGTCGCGATGGCGTCGTGTTATCTATTGGTGGCGGAGTTGTTGCAGTTGGCGGCCATGAAGGAAAGTATGCCCACCGCGATGGATTAGGCAGCACCTTTGGCGATGAAGGTGGTGGTTTTTGGCTAGGTAAGTTAGCAATAACCAAAGCGTTAGGAATCCGTCAAGGTCGTGGAGACGACAAAGAGATGCTTGAATACTTCGCCGAAGATTGTGAAGCTTTCGACACATTACCGGTAAAAAATGGTGCAGATGCGGCCACCCTTGCAATCAATACCGCGAAGAAAGTTCTTGATGCCGCCGATGCTGGCATTCTAACGGCGAACACAATAATTGAAGAAGGCGCCTGCCTTTTGGCGCAAACGGTTGTCGCTACATGGTTTGGCTGTGGCGGTAAAAACTCTGATTCCCCCGAAATCGTGATTAAGGGTGGACCAGCCCGCAATGCTTCGTACTA
>JAYTTL010000366.1:0-3556 GCA_043745325.1 Actinomycetes bacterium | reverse complement strand
TCAAGAGTTGAAGTTAGAGCAGGAGTTTTGGAAAAAGAGTGTTCGAGAATTTTAAAAGATTTTATACAAGGAGTTCGTAAGAGGGATTAAGAATGACCATTGATCCCTCTTCTTCGCCCACCATTCCCTCGGCACGCATCTGAGATCCAACTTCAAGGCCAGCGATTTGTCGTCGGCCTAAGAACTGCAATGAGACACCACCAGTTTCATCCCAAATTTCAACTTGTAAAGATGGGGCAGAACCGCGAGGCGCACTCTTTATGGAAGTAACGCGTCCTTGAACTTGCGCACGATTTCTCCATTTAATTTCGCCAATAGAAGTGATATTTGGGGCGTAGTGACTAACAGGATCGATATTGGTAGAAGGTATTTTCTTGACTATGACTTCTTTGATTGCAAGATGCTTTACGTCATGTGTGTGATGGACAACGAGTTTGGATGCCGACGTTATGAGATCGACGTCGAAAGGAATAATAGTTGCGACTACACGAGGAAGTTGGGATATTGGTGCTGCAATCTCTTCAGCAGTTTGATCATGTAATAAACGACCTAAGAAACCAGTGTAAGAGCGACGTGGCAGCAGCAAAGTAAGTTCTACGTCAGCCCTATCGGTCATGCGAATTGCATAGTCGAGAGCTGAATTGGCAAGTCGTCTATCTGGACAGTCAATAAGTTCGAGCATCACATCATCCAAGGCATCCGATTCTGCCCACGCTTTTTGAATCTCTTCAGCTCGACGATCATCAATGACAAAATGTACGGCAGTGAGATTCCGCGGGTTTAGGCTTCGGGCATATCGAATCGCACCAACTGTTGCAATGTCTACGCTATCTACAAACACAGTTACATCATGGCGGGCAATCGAAGTGGCTCGTTCGTGCTCACGTTTTACTGATAAAGCCTCTTGTTCACGCGTATATTGCCTGCGCAACCGAAGAAATGTAATAACTAATATTGGTGCAGTAACAAGTACTAACCAAGCACCCTCTGTAAATTTGACGACAGCAAAGATTATAACGACGAGGAATGAGATTGATCCAGAGAGTGCATTAATAAATACTTTGGCTCGCCACGCACCAGTCCTATTTCGTAGCGCATGACGAGTCATGCCAAAGCCCGCTAAACAAAATCCTGTAAACACACCGAGGGCGTAGAAGGCAACTAAGTGTTCGACGGAGCCTGCAGTGAAGAGAACAAGAAATACTCCACCACCAGATAAAAGAAGGATTCCATTAGAGAAGGCCAGACGGTGCCCACGCTTAGTCAACTGTCGAGGTAAATAACCATCAGATGCCACAAAATTTACCAAAATAGGAAAGGCACTGTATGTAGTGTTTGCTCCAGCAAAAAGAATTAACATTGTTGCGAGCTGCACCATTACGAACATAATTTGCCCAAAAGCACCATCTCCAACGATTGTTTTCGCAATCTGCGAAATGACTGTTGGTGTTCCTGACTCGTAGGGCATTGCATGAATTTTGTGGGCAAACCAAGAAACTCCGAGCACCAATGTGCCGAGTAGCCCACTCATAATAAAGAGTGTTCGACGTGCATTAACATGTTCGGGTTGTTGGAACAAAGACACACCATCGGAGATTGCTTCTAACCCCGTTAGCGATGAACCTCCGTTTGCAAATGCACGTAACAAAATAAAAATTGCCGCAAAAGTAAGTAACCCTTGACTTTGGCCTACTTCAATGGCCCCAGGTGCGTTTGTTGCCAGTACCTCTAAACTTCCATTGAAGTGGCGGTAAAGGCCCATACCAAAGACTATGAACATACAAGCGATAAAGAAATAAGTGGGAAGTGCGAAAGCCTTGCCTGCTTCCTTAACTCCACGCAAGTTTCCGTACGTCAGAATTCCAATTACAAATAAAATCATTGGAATTTTCCAAGAGTTCAGTTGTGGGAAAGTTGAGATAATCGCTGCTACGCCAGCGGCAGATTGAATTGCAACGGTGACGATGTAATCGAGCATGAGTGCAACCGCAGCAATTTGTGCAACGACAGGTCCAAAGTTATCTCTGGAAACGATGTATGCACCGCCAGTTTTGGTATAAACATTAATTACATTGCGATAAGAGAGGGTAATAATTGTCAAGATAACCAGAACTACCGCGGTCATCGGCATTAAAATTGAAAATGCGGCTAAGCCAAATGCCGGTAAAAGTGCAATTAATATTTGCTCGGATCCATAAGCCGATGATGAAATACAGTCTGAGGCAAGAATTCCTAGCGCAAAACGTTTTTTCAAACGTTGGTGGCCGAGTGAGTGCCGGTTTAATGGATTACCCAGTAGTCGTCGTTTAATAGTGTAAGCAAACGAGTCTTTTAGGTGTGCATGGTCTTGTAAAACAACCGGTGTGGATGCATCATCGGTCCACGACTTTGGCACTCAGAACTCCTCTAAATAATTGCGATTAGTACAACTTAATTGCGATGGCGCTATCGTAGCGCGACGGCTTCAACTTCACACGGGCTAAGCGTATGCTGACCCAATGCGCACACAGTTATTTATAGATGGGCAATGGGTTGATGGACCTAGCACGATTGCCGTCCATGACCCGAGTGACGGTTCAATAATTGCCGAGGTTTCACTTGCAGGAGAAGCTGAATGCGAAGCCGCTATCGCTGCCGCAGATGCGGCTGCAGTGGCTTGGGCTAAGACGGCACCCCGATATCGATCAGAGATCTTGCGCAAGGCATTTGAAATTATGAGCAGTGAAATTGAGGAAATCGCAACACTCATCTCGCGCGAAAACGGAAAAGCGATGCCAGATGCACGGGGAGAAGCGGGATATGCGGCGGAGTTTTTCAGATGGTTTGCCGAAGAGGCGGTAAGGACTCCCGGAGATTTCCGTAAATCACCATCTGGGGATAAGCGAATATTAGTGACCCATCAGCCGATTGGGCTATCAATTTTAATAACTCCATGGAACTTTCCTGCGGGTATGGCTACACGCAAAATCGGACCTGCGATTGCTGCAGGCTGCACAATGATTTTAAAACCCGCAACTGAAACTCCATTAACTGCGATGTACATCGTCGATATTATGCAGCGTGCAGGTTTGCCAAAGGGAGTGCTAAATCTTGTACTCCCTGAAAAAACGGGATCCGCGATTTCAAAGATGTTGCACGACCCACGCGTTAAAAATCTTTCGTTTACAGGGTCAACTGAAGTGGGACGGATTCTGCTTAAAGAAGCGGCCGATAATGTAATTCGATGCTCAATGGAGCTAGGTGGAAATGCTCAAGTGATCGTCCATGATGATGCCGATCTTGGAATCACCATTCCGCAACTACTTCTTGCCAAGATGCGTAATGGTGGTGCTGCATGCACATCTGCGAATCGAATATATGTCCAGCTTCCAATTGCAGATAAATTTATTGCTGAATTAACAAAATCAATGTCGGCTTTTGTAATGGGTCGTGGCACAGATGCAACAACTACTTTAGGTGCCAGCGTATCCTTGAAAGAGCGTAACAAAATAGCGGAAATTGTTGACGAGTCAATTGTTGCGGGTGCCAAAGTTCTCATTGGTGGGATAAAGCCCGA
>JAYTTL010000365.1:0-3563 GCA_043745325.1 Actinomycetes bacterium | reverse complement strand
ACACAAGCAATGGGTTTTAGTTTCTACGGCTTTACACCAATGGTCAGCGGCGCACCAAGAGAGGCAAAGAAGTCATTGCCCTTGTCATCGACAATGATAAAAGCCGGAAAATCTACAACTTCGATTTTAAAGACCGCCTCCATCCCTAACTCTTCAAAATCTATGACTTCAACTTTCTTTATACAATCTTGGGCAAGTCGAGCCGCTGGCCCACCGATGGAGCCTAAGTAAAAGCCGCCATGAGTTTTGCAGGCATCAGTGACCGCCTTTGAGCGATTTCCCTTAGCCAACATGACAAGTGAGCCACCCTTGGATTGAAAGTACTCAACGTAAGAATCCATGCGGCCTGCAGTCGTTGGACCAAAAGAGCCCGAGGCATACCCAACGGGAGTCTTAGCTGGTCCTGCGTAATAGACCGCGTATTTCTGTAAATAATCAGGAATTGGTGCGCCACTATCCATCGCCGCTTTAATCTTGGCATGGGCCAAATCTCGTGCCACAACTAATGTGCCAGTCAGCGAGAGACGAGTCTTTACGGGGTATTTTGAAAGTTTGGCACGGATCGAATCCATCGGTTGATTTAAATCAATTGCCACCACTTCATCGTCTAGGTGCGCATCAGTAGTTTCGGGCAAGAACTGGGCAGGATCTCGCTCTAAATCCTCAAGGAAAATGCCCTCTTTAGTGATTTTGGCTTTGGCCTGGCGATCGGCCGAGCAAGAAACGGCAATTGCAATGGGTAGAGATGCCCCGTGCCTTGGCAGGCGCACAACGCGCACATCGTGACAGAAATACTTTCCACCAAACTGGGCGCCAATTCCAAGTTTTCTTGTTAGCTCTAATACTTGTTGCTCTAATTCAAGATCTCTAAAACCGTGGCCAGTGGCGGCATCGCCAGTGGTTGGCAAAGAATCCAAATACTTAGTGCTGGCTAACTTGGAACTCTTAACAGTGTGCTCGGCGCTTGTGCCACCAATGACAATTGCTAAGTGATAGGGCGGACAGGCCGCGGTGCCAATTGAGCGTAGTTTTTCCTCGAGCCAGAGCATGAAAGAAGTTGGATTTAAAACCGCTTTTGTCTCTTGGTATAAAAATGACTTATTTGCGCTTCCGCCGCCTTTGGCGATGAATAAGAAGTTGTACTCATCTGGATGATCACTGTCGGCCAGGATTTCAATCTGAGCAGGTAAGTTGTTGCCCGTATTCTTTTCCTCCCACATTGTCACGGGTGCCATCTGCGAATAGCGCAGATTTAACGTTGTATATGCGTCATAGATTCCCTGCGAAATTGCGACCTCGTCTTTTGCCGTTGTTAAAACATACTGGCCCTTTTTCGCCATCACTAAGGCAGTTCCAGTGTCTTGGCACATGGGCAGGACACCACCGGAGGATATGTTGGCGTTTTTTAATAAGTCGGTTGCAACGAATCGGTCATTTGGCGAGCTTTCTGGATCCTTGATGATGTTAGCTAACTGCTGCAAGTGTGCCGAGCGCAAATAATGCGAAATATCATGGATAGCAACAGAAGCGAGTTTTTCAAGGGCTCGCGGCTCTACCTGGAGAAACTCTTTATCGCCGAGTTGTACAACACTTACGCCTTCGGTGCCAATGAGGCGGTATGTGGTCTCATCTTTTCCAAGAGGTAGAAGTTCAGAGTATGAAAAATTAGCCATAGTGATTACGGCTTAACCGCTTCTAACTTCTTTTTTGCGCCATCAAGCCACTCTTGGCAGATTGCCGCTAACTCTTCCCCGCGCTCCCACAACTTTAAAGACTCCTCGAGAGTGGCGCTTCCGGTTTCAAGGGATGCAACGACATCGGTTAATTCATCACGTGCGGCTTCATAAGAAATCTTCTTGTCGACCATGGGCTAAATCTACTCCTTCTGAGAATTTGAAGTCACGGTGGCGTTGGTTTCGCCCTTAGCTAAGCGAAGGCGTAGAGATTCACCGTGCTTTAACTGCGAGGCATCGCGTGCGATGTCGCCATTAGTACGTTGCACAACTGAATAGCCGCGATCCAATGTGGCCTGTGGTGAAAGCGCTCGCACGCGGGCTTTGACCTGTACTAACTCTTCCTTAGCAAGTGTGAGGCGGCTGGCGAAACTGCGTTTTGAGCGCTCGCGAAGGGCCACAATAATCTCTGCGCGAGATGAAATGAGCAGGTGCGGATTTTTCATCACTGGGCGATCTCTAAAACTACTAATTCTTGCCATTTCTAAATCAATTATCTTCATCACGCTTCGACGGGCACGCTCGCGCAGTCCTGAGAGAAATGCAATCTCTTCAACAATATCTGGCACGACATGTTTAGCTGCATCGGTCGGAGTTGATGCACGAAAATCTGCCACTAAATCCAGAAGTGGCGAATCCTTTTCATGGCCAATGGCGCTAACAATCGGAGTCACACAAGAAGCGGCTAGGCGCACCAGACCTTCGTCACTAAAGGGCAGCAAATCTTCAAATGAGCCACCACCACGTGTAATGATGATGACATCGACTTCGATATCGGCCTCTAATTCGCGTAACGCTTGAGAAACTTCGGTGACGGCCGCGGCGCCTTGCACGGTTACTTCACGAATTTCAAAGACAACGCTTGGCCAGCGACGCTTAGCATTTTCAACGACATCTCTTTCAGCATCGGTATTGCGACCACAGATAAGACCGACCTTCACTGGTAAAAGAGGGAGATCAACCTTTCGATCCGAATCAAATAGACCTTCCTTAGCTAATAAATTTTTGAGTGCTTCTAAGCGTGCCAATAACTCACCGACACCAACGTGCTGGATTTCACGCGCAGATAAAGTCAACGATCCATTTTTTGTATACCAGGATGGCTTGGCATGCATGATGACTCGAGCATTTGCCGGAAGCGGCGCAGCCGCTGCGATAACTGATTTATGGCACATGACAGACAAAGACATATCTGCGCTGGGGTCGCGCAACCTAATAAATGCCATCACGCCACTTCGTTCGTTGAGTTCACTAATCTCGCCTTCGACCCAGATAGGTCCCAAGCGATCTACGTACTCTTTTATCGCTTCAGTGACTACCTTGACGGTAGCAGGCGCCTCACGTGAAGTTTCGAACATGAGGTGAGCCTAATAGACTGACCCCATGGCCAAGAGAGTTCTCCTTGCTGCGCCCCGTGGATATTGCGCTGGAGTAGATCGAGCAGTTGTCACCGTCGAAAAGGCGCTTGAGCTCTATGGTGCACCGGTCTATGTTCGCAAACAAATTGTGCATAACGTTCACGTTGTCGCGAGTTTGGAATCAAAAGGGGCAATTTTTGTTGATGAGACCGATGAAGTACCAGTGGGAAAGATTGTTGTCTTCTCCGCGCACGGTGTCGCCCCCGTTGTTCATCAAGAGGCTGCGAGTAGGAATCTAAAGACAATCGATGCAACCTGTCCGTTAGTGACAAAAGTGCACCATGAAGTACGTCGATTTGCCCAAGAAGACTCTGAGATTCTACTGATCGGTCACCACGGTCACGAAGAAGTTGTAGGCACTGCTGGCGAGGCGGTCGATCAAGTACGAATAATCGATGGCCTTGAGGGTGCA
>JAYTTL010000364.1:0-3600 GCA_043745325.1 Actinomycetes bacterium | reverse complement strand
ATTGGGGCAGTTGAAATTCTTGTCTCAATTGCCGTGGTCAAATACTTCTCTTCAATGAGCAATCAAAATATTTGGAAAACTAAGATTGCACCTAGCGCGTCGGTCTTACTTCTCGGCGGTGGCCTATATCTATTAATGGCCAGATTTAACCTTCTTGCAGGGACCGTTCCTGCAGGAGTAGATCCATCGCTTCCTGAAAGTGCATGGAAGCTTTCTGGCCTAGGGTGGTTCTTAATTCTTGTGCCATTTACTGCGATGGTCGGCGGTTATATTGTTGCAACAATGTCAAAAGGCAAACATGAATCTCTTACGCAAGACTTTTCGTAGCCGCATGTGAAAGCGGAACAACCCTTGAGATGGCTAGAAACTATCCCGAGGATTAAGGGGTAGAAATGTTTGATACAACTGAAAAGTGGCAGAGTTTTGTCTCTACGCTGAAATTTCCGACCACACATATTATTGGGGCGCAAAGAATCGATAGTCCTCGGCAGATGCCGGTGACAAATCCTTCTACTGGAAAAGTTATTACTCATGTTGCTCAAGGCACCGAACTTGAAATAGATCTGGCGGTGGCTGCAGCGCGTGAGGCCTTTGATAATGGGCCTTGGCCAAGGCTGGCTCCGCGCGAACGCAAAGAGCACATGTTGAAATTTGCCGACATGATTGAAAGCCATCGAGATGAGCTTGCAGCGTTAGTGACTCTGGAAATGGGAAAACCAATTAGTGACTCTTGGGGTATTGAATTAAACGCCCTTGTGCGCACGATTCGATGGTTTGCCGAGCTTGCAGACAAAATTTACGATGAGGTGCCACATGTTGGAGAAAGCGCTTTAGCTCTTATCACGCGAGAACCCGTTGGAGTAGTTGGAGTAGTGACGCCCTGGAATTTCCCTTTGACATTAACGGGATGGAAGATTGCGCCAGCATTGGCGGTTGGTTGTACGTTAGTTATTAAGCCATCGGAAATCTCTTCTTTATCGGTTCTTCGCCTTGCCGAATTAGCACTTGAATCTGGGATTCCTGCGGGAGTAATAAATGTCGTCACTGGCCTTGGAACCGAGGCGGGTAAGGCACTTGGAGTTCACAACGATGTTGATGCGCTTGCTTTTACTGGCTCGAGCGCAACAGGCCGTCAATTTCTACATTATTCAGCGGACTCTAATTTAAAGCACGTCTGGCTCGAGTTAGGCGGAAAATCTGCAAACATTGTTTTCGAAGATGCGCCTGATTTAGAGGCTGCGGCGCAAGCAGCCGCATGGGGAATTCGATTTAACTCTGGACAAATGTGCACTGCGCCAACTCGTCTATTGCTCCAAAGATCGATCCAAAAAACATTCACTGATCGAGTCGTAGAGATTCTTCAAGAAATCAAGGTGGGAGATCCGTTTGATCCTTTGACTCAAATGGGACCCATTGCCAGTGCTAAACAGTTGAGCACAATACATTCGCATATTGAATCGGCACGTTCAAGAAATCTGCAAGAGATATTGAAAAGTTCTACGATTGAAAACGATGGTTTTTGGTTATCTCCAACTATCTTTAGCGGGATTTCCCCCGATGATAAATTAGCCCAAGAGGAAATATTTGGTCCCGTTCTCGCAGTAATCGCTTTCGATACCGAGGAAGAAGCCGTTCAGATTGCCAATAATTCAATGTATGGATTAGCGGCAGCCATTTGGACTTCGGATTTATCTAGGGCCCACAAAGTTGCAAGAAAGATAAAGGCCGGAACAATCTGGGTCAATTGCTACGAGGAAGGAGATCTAACGGTTCCCTTTGGTGGCATGAAGCACTCTGGCAACGGCAGAGACAAATCTATTCATGCGTTAGATAAGTACTTGGAAATTAAAACGACGTGGGTGCAACTTTAAATTTGAATATCTCTTGTTAATTGTTTTGAGGAAAACCTAAGTTTATTCCGCCATGGCTTGGATCTAACCAGCGACTTGAAACAACTTTGCCGCGCGTAAAGAAATGAACGCCTTCGCTGCCGTGGGCATGCGAGTCGCCAAATAAAGAGTTCTTCCAACCGCCGAATGAGTAATACGCCATTGGGACAGGTATAGGAACGTTGATACCGACCATTCCGACTTCAACTTCATTTTGGAATCGTCGGGCTGCCCCGCCATCATTAGTAAAGATTGCAGTTCCATTTCCATATTGATGGTTATTAACAAGGGAAAGGGCCTCGTCATATGTATTAACGCGAATAACACTTAACACTGGTCCAAAGATTTCTTCCTTGTAGATAGACATCTCAGGGGTTACATTGTCGAATAATGTTGGCCCAAGCCAAAAACCATCTCCGGCAATGTCATGGGCTCGACCATCAACGACAAGTGTCGCGCCAGAATCTACACCGGCTCCAATATATGAAGCGACTTTGTCGCGGTGCACTGCGCTTACAAGTGGTCCCATATCCACGTTCTGTGTTCCATCGCCAACGCTAATGCGTGCCATGCGAGATTTAATCCGTGCAACAAGGGCGCTAGCAATTGGTTCGACGGCAACGATTACAGAGATCGCCATACAGCGCTCGCCCGCCGAACCAAAGCCGGCGTTAATCGCGGCATCAGCGGCAAGTTCTAAATCGGCATCGGGTAAGACCACCATGTGGTTTTTTGCCCCGCCCAAAGCCTGTACGCGCTTGCCCGACTTCGTACCGGTTTCATAAACATAGCGCGCAATCGGGGTAGAGCCGACAAATGAAATTGATTTAATCCCTGGGTGAGTAAGCAGCGCATCGACAACTTCTTTATCTCCGTGCACAACATTGAAAACGCCATCGGGCAAACCAGCCTCTTTCCACAATGTGGCCATGAACATTGCAGCACTCGGATCTTTTTCAGATGGTTTAACTATTACCGTGTTACCGCAGGCAATCGCAACGGGGAAAAACCACATCGGAACCATTGCTGGAAAGTTAAAGGGAGAGATAATTGCAACTGGACCGAGGGCCTGACGTATTGAGTAGACATCAACACCGGTTGAAACCTCTTCAGAGAAACCACCCTTTAATAAATGTGGGATTCCGCAAGCAAATTCAACGACTTCAAGGCCCCGAGTGACTTCACCTGCGGCATCGCTTAAAACTTTTCCATGTTCAGCCGTGATAAGAGCTGCGATTTTATTTTTGTTGGCTTGAACGAGTTCGCGAAAGGTAAAGAGCACTTGGGTACGTTTAGTGAGCGAACTATGGCGCCACGTTGAAAACGCCGCTGTTGCGGCATCGACCGCTCGGTCAACGGTTTCTGCGTCGCCAAAGGCAACACGCTTACTTACATTTCCAATAGCAGGGTTGTAAATATCTCCACTTCGTGCAGATTGTGTTGAATCTAATGCGCCGTTGATCCAATGCGAAATCTGTTCCATAGGTGCAATCTACTTCAGGGCATTAGAATGACGCTAATTACTAGTAAAAAGGTTTGAGGCTATTTTCATGAGCGCACCCATCAATGATCCGATTAAACAAGCCGCGGTATCTGCAGCAGATCATAAGTATGTATTTCACTCTTGGTCAGCACAAGGCGCAATTTCCCCGCTCCCCGTTGCGGGTGGCTCCGGATCTTATTTTTGGGACTTTGAAGGCAAGACCTTCTT
>JAYTTL010000363.1:0-3650 GCA_043745325.1 Actinomycetes bacterium | reverse complement strand
GCGGCAGTTCCTAGGACTTCTTTAGTCTGGCCTTCAAACTGTGGCTCTGACATTCGCACAGTGACTACAGCGGTCATTCCTTCGAGAATGTCATCTTTAATGACATCGGCCTCTTTATTTGCAAGAGTCTTTGTTGATCGCAGCGCTTCATTTATCACTTTTACAAGCGCGCGTTCGAAGCCCAAAAGATGTGTTCCACCCTTTGGGGTAGCGATAATATTTACGAAGGAGCGTTGGGTAGTTTCAAAACCGTTACCCCATTTCATGGCGATATCGACTTCCATATCCCGTTCAACTTCGGTTGAAACCATATCACCTTTATCATCCAAGACTGGCACGGTCTCTTGATAGTGCCCAGTACCATAAATACGGATCACATCGCCAACGGCTTCATCGGGTTGTAAGAAATTACAGTATTCAGTTATTCCACTTTTATGGAAAAAGAGTTCGGTAGTTTTATTCTTGCTTCGGTTGTCATTAACAATGAGTGTTAAACCAGGAACCAAGTAAGAAGTTTGGCGTGCGCGATCGTAAATCTCACTCAGTTCAAGTTCGGCCTCTTTTAAAAATATCTGCTTATCTGACCACCACTTGATGCGTGTACCCGTGACTTTGCTAGAAATCTTTCCAATAACGCGAAGTCCAGACTTTGGTTCAAAGGGGGCTTTTGGTCCATCTCCGTCAAAGATTCCTGCAGTTCCGCGCTGAAAGGACATCCAATAGATTTTGCCATCACGATCAACTTCGGCATCGAGTCGAGATGCCAATGCATTCACAACGGAGGCACCAACACCGTGTAAGCCACCAGATGCGGCATACGATCCGCCTCCGAATTTTCCGCCGGCATGTAATTTCGTTAAAACAACTTCAACACCAGTCAATCCAGTTTTTGGCTCTTTGTCGACAGGGATTCCGCGACCATCATCGTGAACTTCAACGGAACCATCGGATTCGAGATTTATCTCAATTTTTTTGCAGTGTCCAGCGAGTGATTCATCAACGGAGTTATCGATAATCTCCCACAAGCAATGCAATAGTCCACGCGAATCCGTAGAACCTATGTACATACCGGGGCGCTTGCGAACCGCATCTAGGCCTTCAAGGACCGCTAAATCCTTGGCGGTATAACTATCCTGAACGATGTTGGAGTTAGATACATCTTTTGCCATCACGGAGCGAAAGGTTAGTGCCAGTGCTCCCAAATGCTCAGCAAGCGCGCCGAAATCATCTCATATGTTGATAATCTCAAATATATCCGAGAATTCTCAGCCATTATTTTAGATATCAACGTGCGGGGAATAACAAGACATGCTTGAATGTTCCCTATACATAAGTCACAACTCATGAACGGAGAGAGATATGTCAGATCAAATGATGCTCGAGTCAGTGCCTCTTAACGCCCTTGACCGTTGCGATCGCTGTGGAGCTCAGGCCTATGTGCGAGCAGTACTTCTCAACGGTGGTGAGCTGATGTTCTGTGCCCATCATGGCAAGGAATACGCTGTAAAACTCAAGAGCGTAGCTGCCTCAATTGTTGATGAAAGTGCAAAACTCGTCGAAACGCCCGCTATTTAATGAGAACTTTCGCAGTTTAATTAGCTTTTTGGGTAAAGGCCTTATGACTGCCATCACACCAAGGCTTATCTTTGCTGAGGGAACATCCACAAAACTTTACGTTCTCTAAAGTTTCAAGGATATTTCCATCGGCATCGATGAAATCAACGGCACCAAGAATTTTAATCGACCCACTTATGGGATTGATGTAAATCGTTGGATTAGCCATTTTTAATCCAAATAATCGCGAAGAACTTGGCTACGCGATGGATGGCGAAGTTTAGACATCGTCTTGGATTCAATCTGACGAATACGCTCGCGAGTAACGCCATAGACCTTGCCAATCTCGTCAAGTGTCTTAGGTTGACCATCGGTAAGACCAAAACGCATCGCGACTACGCCGGCTTCACGCTCTGACAAAGTATCTAAAACGGAGTGAAGTTGCTCTTGTAACAGAGTAAATGAGACTGCATCGGCTGGAACCACGGCTTCAGAGTCTTCGATGAGATCTCCAAACTCCGAATCGCCCTCTTCGCCGAGTGGAGTATGAAGTGAGATCGGTTCGCGGCCATACTTTTGAACTTCAACAACTTTTTCAGGTGTCATATCAAGCTCTTTGGCTAACTCTTCTGGTGTTGGTTCGCGACCTAAATCCTGCAACATCTGACGTTGCACACGTGCCAGTTTGTTAATAACTTCAACCATGTGAACAGGGATGCGGATAGTGCGGGCTTGATCGGCCATTGCGCGAGTGATAGCTTGACGAATCCACCACGTTGCATATGTTGAAAACTTATATCCCTTTGTGTAGTCAAACTTCTCAACTGCGCGAATCAAACCTAAGTTTCCCTCTTGAATTAAGTCTAAGAAGAGCATTCCTCGACCGGTATAGCGTTTAGCAAGTGAGACCACCAAACGTAAGTTCGCCTCCAACAAATGGTTCTTAGCGCGTTTTCCATCTTCGACAAGATGTTCTAGTTCGCGCTTTAATTTCTTATCTAATTTCTTTTCACTCTTTAACTTTGACTCAGCAAATAAGCCGACTTCAACTCTTGTAGCAAGCTCCACCTCAAGCTCGGCATTGAGCAAAGCTACGCGACCAATCTGCTTTAAATAATCTTTTACTGGATCGGCAGTCGCACCAGCGGTCATAACCGTCTGCTCAGGTGGAAGGTATTTAATTTCTCGTTGAACTGTTTTCATTTTTTCGATGAAGTAATTTAGCAAATCTTCTAAGTTCTTTAATGAACCTGTTGTAACGGCTTCGGCCGCGGTTTTAGCTGACCTTTCAGTGAACGTCTTCATCTCAAATTGCTGCTGAATCTGCTTGTACGTCAGCGCTTTCGACTCTGATTCTTGAATTCCATATCGCGTGGGAGTACTCACTCCATTTATCATTGAATTAATGGCATCGATAACAATATTTACATTTTTCAAATCTTTCTTTAACTTTTCGCGCTCATTCTTATCTTCTTCTTCATCTTCGACTTCAGAATCGGCCAAAGTAAATGAACCCTTAGCCTTGCTCGTCTCATCTGAGAGCAGGACTACGCGAGTTTTATCTTCAGCTTCGGCATCAACGAGTTCAACTGCTTCGGCGATAAGGGTTTCAACATCTTCGAGTTCAACTTCTTCAAGCACAACTTCTTCGCCATCAATACTTACAATCGCAACCTTAGCTATTTTAGCGACTTCAATTACTGGCTCTGGTTGAATCATTGCATATTCGATCTTCTTTAAGGTTCGGTTAGGCGAGCCCAGTCCACTCAATCGAAGTTTTTCAATCATCTCTGGTATTTGATGCGAGAGCTCTTTCGCCTCGGCAACCAGCCCTCTATCAGGACCTTTAGCGATGAGGTTGATGGATTTAATTCCACGTAAATCAAGTTCAATGTTAACTTCGCTTTGACGAATAATTGCATTCTTAACATCAACAATTGCTTGAACATCGGCTGGCGTCAAATTCTTTTTCAATTCAATTTTTTTAGGCTTTACTGCAATTGCTTTTTTGACCGGTGCACTCTTTTTAGCGACTATTTTTTTCGCGAGCGCCTTTTTTGGGGCCGCTTTTTTGCCTACCGCTTTCTTTGGAGGTG
>JAYTTL010000362.1:0-3670 GCA_043745325.1 Actinomycetes bacterium | reverse complement strand
ATTTAAATATTGAAAAGATTATCGCCGCTGCTCAAGTATCCGGCGCTGATGCCGTTCATCCTGGCTATGGCTTCTTATCAGAGAATGCACACTTTGCCCAAGCAGTTCTGGATGCCGGA
Organism: Actinomycetes bacterium; assembly: GCA_043745325.1. GTDB lineage: Bacteria > Actinomycetota > Actinomycetes > Nanopelagicales > Nanopelagicaceae > Planktophila. The sequence continues at coordinate 3,551 of JAYTTL010000362.1, read as the reverse complement.
TTAATTTGGATTGGTCCGCCACCATCTGCAATCCGAGCACTTGGCGACAAAGTGTCGGCGAGAAAAATTGCATCAGAGGCGGGAGCGCCTCTTGTTGCTGGAACAAAGGATCCAGTTGCCGGTCATGAAGAAGTCACGGCCTTTGCAAAAGAGCATGGTCTTCCGGTGGCCATCAAGGCTGCGCACGGAGGTGGTGGCCGAGGATTAAAAGTTGCACGAATAATGGAGGAGATTCCAGAGTTATTCGCCTCCGCTGTTCGTGAGGCGATTAGTGGCTTTGGTCGCGGTGAATGTTTTGTTGAACGCTACTTAGACAAGCCTCGCCACGTTGAAACTCAGGTTCTCGTTGATTGCTACGGCCATGCGGTGGTCGTAAGCACGCGTGATTGCTCGCTTCAACGTCGTCACCAAAAGCTCGTTGAAGAGGCACCTGCACCTTTTTTGACCGACGAACAAAATGATGAGTTATATCGTTCAAGTAAAGCGATAATGAAGCTGGCTGGATATGTAGGTGCGGGTACTTGTGAGTTTCTTATAGGGCAGGATGGAACAATTTCATTTCTAGAAGTAAATACACGTTTACAGGTTGAGCACCCAGTGAGTGAAGAGGTATCTGGAATAGATTTGGTTCGTGAACAGTTTCGAATAGCAATGGGAGAACCACTTGGATTCGATGATCCAATTATTCGTGGACACAGTATTGAGTTTCGCATCAATGGTGAAGATCCTGGTCGTTCTTTTTTACCTGCCCCAGGGCGCATAACTGAATGGATTCTTCCTACCGGACCAGGTGTACGAATTGACGCTGGTTTTAAAAAAGGTGACACCATTGGAGGCAACTTTGATTCTCTATTGGCAAAGTTAATTGTTACAGGAGCAACTCGAGAACAGGCAATCGCTCGTGCGCGTCGCGCCTTAGCCGAATTCAAAATTGATGGATTAGCTACAGTGTTACCTTTTCACCGTGCCATTCTTGAAGATCCCGCATTTACTCAAGATTTCACTATTTATACGAGCTATATTGAAAATGAGTTTAAAAATGAGATACAAGCTTTTCAAAATTCAAGTGCTCCACTGGAAACTCATATGACGCCACAATATTTAATTACCGAGGTTAATGGAAAACGTTTTGAGATTCTGGTGCATGCACCCAAAGCCGTTGTTAAACGTCACCGAGTAAAGGCAGGCATGGCTGGCGGTGCTAGTGGTTCTGGATTATCCAGCCCTATGCAAGGAACAGTCGTAAAAATTGCCGTTGCCGAAGGCGACTTAGTTGAGATTGGCGATTTAATCATTGTTTTAGAGGCGATGAAGATGGAGCAGCCACTGATGGCACACAAAGCCGGTGTGATAACAAACTTGAGCGCGATTGTAGGTTCAACGGTATCTAATGGCACCGTGCTCTGTGACATTATAAATTCATGACAAATACGCAGCTCCTTTATAGCGATCCATTAGCGGCTGCCATAGTTGCCGCTAATGAGATTGCCGACCGAAGTAAAATCCCCGCACATGATGTTGCGCTGGTGATGGGTTCGGGATGGGTCAGTGCAGTCGATGCCTTTGGTGCCGCTGAATTTGAATGTAACGCCGAAGAATTAACGGGTTTTTTGCCACCTACGGTTGAAGGTCATTCAGGCAAAGTTGGCTCCTACGTCATTGAAGGAAATGGTAAAAAAATTCGCGCGCTTGTTTTTCTGGGTCGAACACATCTCTATGAGGGCAAGGGTGTTGAACCAGTCGTTCACAGTGTGCGTACTGCGGTAATGACTGGATGCAAAGTTGTAGTTCTAACAAATGCATGCGGTGCGATTAATTTGACATACAAGGTTGGGCAACCAGTTTTGATTCGCGATCACATTTCTTTGACTGCAGTGTCGCCATTGTCTGGCGCAACATTTGTAGATTTAACCGATCTATATAGCAAACGAATTCGTGAAATTCTCAAAAGAGAAGATTTAAGCCTTATAGAAGGCGTCTACGTTCATTGGCGTGGACCGACATATGAAACCCCTGCAGAAATTCTGATGATGCGCACGATGGGCGCAGATTTGGTTGGAATGTCCACGGTCCCTGAAGCTATCGCCGCACATGCACTTGGCGCAGAAGTCCTTGGAATCTCTTTAGTGACCAACGCCGCTGCCGGTGTCACGGGTCAAAAACTACATCACGAGGAAGTTATTGCCGCTGGTAGAGCCGCTGCCGATCGAATGGGTGCGCTTCTCAAAGGGGTAATTCCGAAGTTACTCTAGAGCCATGGAGTTAAGAGAAGAAGTTCAGGCATGGATTGCCGATGATCCAGATCCAATTACCGCCGCCCAGGTGCAACTCTGGCTAGATACCAATAATGAAGAAGAATTGCGCACCTCATTTTCAGGCTTCTTGCAGTTTGGGACTGCGGGTTTGCGCGGGCCTCATCGCCCAGGTCCTTCGGGAATGAACCGAGCCGTTGTTGGCCGAACTGCGGCGGCAATCGCGGTATTTATGAAAGCACGTAATTTAACCTCGGTTGTGATTGGGCGTGATGCCAGATATGGCTCTGAGGATTTCACAATTGAAACGGCGGCCATCATGAGCGGAGCGGGAATGAAGGTCTACATCCTGCCTCGCGCGCTCCCAACACCAGTATTGGCCTTTGCGACAAATGAGTTGAAGTGCGATGTTGGAATCATGGTTACTGCTAGCCACAATCCTTGGCAAGACAATGGCTACAAAGTTTATTTGGGCGGAACTGTCGATGGAATCCATTACAGAGGATCACAAATCGTTTCACCTACCGATGAAATAATCGCGTCCCACATACGCGAGATCACATCTTTAGCTAGCCAACCAAGGGGTACGACCTGGAATATTGTTGAAGAAGAGACTGTAAATAAATATGTAGATATCACTGCATCAATTGCACATAGGGCTGGCGATCTTCGAATTGTCTACACCGCGATGCATGGCGTCGGCACTCAAACACTCTTGCAAACTTTTCACAAAGCCGGTTTCCTTGCCCCAATTTTGGTTGCTGCCCAAGCCGAGCCCAATCCAGATTTTCCAACGGTTGCATTTCCAAATCCAGAAGAGCCAGGAGCAATAGATTTAGCCCTAGAAACTGCCCGTACTTTTGATGCGGATCTAGTTATAGCAAACGATCCTGATGCCGACAGGTGCGCTGCCGCAATTAAAGATCCAAGGAGTGGCTGGCGAATGTTGCGCGGTGATGAACTCGGCGCAATTTTTGGCGAAATTATCGCTCGCAGTACAAGTAAGGGAATCCTGGCAAATTCGATAGTTTCATCCAGCATCTTGAGCAAGATTGCCGCGCACTACAACTTAGATTTTAAGCAGACCCTGACTGGCTTTAAATGGCTCGCGAAAATCGATGGACTGACATTTGGTTATGAGGAAGCCCTTGGATATGCAGTAGATCCCACCACCGTCAATGACAAGGATGGAATTTCAGCGGCGATAATGTTGGCGCAGATTGCAACTGATTTAGCGGACGAAAACAAGACATTGACGGATTTGCTTAATGAAATTTGGGCGCGGCATGGCTTTCATGC
>JAYTTL010000361.1:0-3684 GCA_043745325.1 Actinomycetes bacterium | reverse complement strand
CAAACTCGGCTTCCTTCATACTCAGTTGCTAAAACCATGACATCTTTAATGATTGGAAAGTTAATCGATAACGGCCAACTAAAAGAGAGCGATACTTTCGTTAGCATATTGCCAGCGTTCAAAGCCGGAACAACGTTTGATAAAGTAACAATTAAAGATCTCCTCGATATGCAGGGCGGGGTTGGAGTATCAGATAATTACCCAACCGGTCCAAGTGGTTGGGGTGTTGCAATCTCACAGATGTATGCATCGACCGACGTTGACTGGTTCTTGATGCATAATCGAAAGATGCGTGAGGCACCTGGAACTTTCGCCGAGTATCGAAGCGTTGATACGCAGATGCTTGGATTGGTTATAAAGAAAATAACTGGCAAAAGTTTGGTGGATTTTTTTAGTGAGAATGTCTGGCAGAAAGTAGGTGCTGCACACATTGCGACGTGGAACGTCGATCGTGTAGGAGGAACTGAAAAAGCCTTTTGCTGCTTTAATGCAACGGCGCGAGATTACGCACTGGTAGGCGCGGAGTTAATAAAGCCAGCTTCGAGCATCATCAGCAGTGCTTGGCTCGCGCGCATTTCAACACCTGCCGTAACCCTTGATTATGGCTGGGGCTATGGCGCTCAGGTCTGGCACCCATATGCTGGGATTAATTTGATGTTGGGACTACATGGACAGTTTGTCTGGATGGATCCAGCTCATAAAACTGTGATTGTAAAGCTCAGCGATGAACCAACAAGTTCAGATGGTCGAAGCGAGCGAGTGGCCCCCGTTCTGAAGTTAATTTCAGAGCAAAACTAAATCATCGCGGTGTACTAGTTCGCGCTCAAACTCTGGCCCCAACGCGATAGCTAACGCTTTCGTTGATCGACCCAGCATCACCGGAATCTCATCACTATCAAAGGCGACAAGGCCTCGGGCAATCACTTTTAAATCTGGGCCAACTAATTCAACGGCATCACCAGCTTTAAAATCACCATGTACTGCCGTTACACCTGCTGGCAAGAGAGAGGTTCCGCGCTCAAGGACTGCGGTGACTGCGCCAGCATCTAAAACTAAACTGCCTTGTGTCGTTGTTGCATGAGCTAACCACAAAAGTCTAGACGTTGTCTTACTGCTATGAGCCAGAAAATACGTTCCAAGTTCGGCGCCAACTAAAGCCTTATCTACATCGGCCAGTGAGGTTAATAGCATCGGAATTCCAGCAGATGTTGCAATTCGTGCAGCATCAACTTTAGTCACCATTCCCCCGCTACCGACTCCTGAGGAACCGGCGCCTCCCAGAGTTATACCGTCTATATCAGAGATATTGGCGACTTCATGAATCGCCTTCGCGCCAGCGTGCGTTGGCGGCGCGTCATAGAGTGCATCGATATCTGAGATAAGAACTAATAAATCGGCAGCAACTAGCAGTGCGACGAGGGCAGCTAAGCGATCGTTGTCGCCAAAGCGAATCTCTTGGGTTCCTACCGAATCATTTTCATTTATTACCGGAACGACGCCTAAGGCAAGTAAGCGATACAAAGTGCGCTGAGCATTTTGATAATGCGAGCGTCGTACAACATCTTCGGTCGTAATTAATACTTGAGATGCGGTGATTGCATGCTTAGCAAAACTTTGCGTGTACTGTGCGATGAGTAAACCTTGCCCGACCGATGCTGCTGCTTGTTGGGTCGCTAAATCTTTAGGACGAGAAGTTAAACCAAGTGGTCTAAGCCCTGCAGCAATTGCACCCGATGAAACAACAACTACTTCAGCCCCACGTTTTCTAGCAGCAGCCACAACTTTGGAGAGTTTTTCGACGGCGGTGATATCGAGCTGCGAACCCGCGTTACCTGTTAATGATGATGAGCCAATCTTGATAACAATGCGCTTGGCAAAGGTAATCTGCGAACGGCTCACTTGGTATATCCATCCTTGTTATCTGCTACTTCTGGTTCGACAAGTTTAGGCGTGTGTGGGTCGATAACGTTGTACTCCCACTGTTTGGCGATTTCGTCATCGCTTAATACATCTTCCACGTGCTCGGTTTGCTGCCATGTTGATTCAAGACGTGAATCCTCGCCTCGACGGTGTAAATGGCCTGCTAACTGTTCAGCCCCTGCCTCAATCGTTGGCTCCCAATCAAAGACAACTTCGGTTGCCCCATCCCCAATCCGAACTTCGCTTCCGGCAACTGCGCCTTTTTTAAATAAATCTTTTTCAACACCCAGTTGGGCCAAACGATCTGCCAAATAACCAATGGCTTCAGCGTTCTTAAAGTTAGTTTGGCGCACCCATCGCTCGACTTTTTTACCGCGGACTGTGAATGAGCCATCGGCATTTGCTTTAACGGCAAAACCAGAATCATCAACGGCCACGGGACGCAAAACAATTCGTGTGCGCTCTTGGACAACAGCCGCGGCGCGATCTTTTTGAATTAAACGCGCCATCGCATAAGTAAGTTCTCTTAAACCTGCACGAGATGCCGCGGAGACTGGATAGACCTCATAGCCTTTATCTCGAAGTTCACCTGCAACCATGTCGGCCATCACTTGGCCATCAGGTAAATCGATTTTATTTAAAGCAATAATTCGCACACGGTCTTCAAGGCCGCCATAGAGTGCAAGTTCGTTTTCAATAATTTCCAGATCCTGCACTGGGTTGCGATCACTCTCTAGCGTTCCACAATCCAGAACATGAACGAGGGCAACACAACGCTCGACATGTCGCAAGAACTCAAGACCAAGACCCTTTCCTTGGCTAGCACCAGGAATTAAACCCGGCACATCGGCCACGGTAAATCGCGTCTCACCAGCTTGGACCACGCCTAAGTTTGGAACAAGAGTTGTAAATGGATAATCGGCAATCTTTGGACGTGCCGCAGAAATCGCGGCAATGAGTGATGACTTTCCAGCACTTGGATAACCAACGAGTGCAATGTCGGCAACGGATTTGAGTTCAAGTGAAAGTGTGCGTTCTTCTCCGGGCTCACCAAGTAATGCAAAACCTGGTGCGCGCCGCTTTGATGAAGCAAGGGCAAGATTGCCAAGACCGCCATGTCCACCTTGGGCTGCAATAAATACCGTGCCGTTACCGATTAAATCGGCAATTTGTTCGCCATTGCGATCGAAGATAACTGTTCCATTGGGAACACCTAGAATTAAATCATCGCCCTGATATCCATCTTTGCGATCACCATAACCTTGGTGACCCGACGTTGCTTTTCGGTGCGGTGAGTGGTGAAAATCAAGCAGCGTTGTAACTGATGGATCGACAATGAGAACGATGTCTCCCCCGCGTCCACCGTTACCACCATCTGGTCCACCGAGTGGTTTAAATTTTTCGCGCTTAACCGAGACACAACCATCTCCACCTTTTCCGGCAGTTGCATAGAGAACTACACGATCAACAAAAGTTGTCATGTCGAGTACTCCCTTCTTCGCATAAACTCAAAAAGTCAAAAGTTGAAATAAAAAAGCGAGCCACGAATCGCGGCCCGCTCTTTTTTCTGAGAAACCTAAATTAAACGGCTACAACGACATTCACAACGCGACGACCGCGAGCACGACCGAACTCGACTGCCCCTGCTGCTAGTGCAAACAAAGTGTCATCTTTGCCGCGTCCAACGTTCTTGCCGGGGTGGAAATGTGTTCCACGCTGGCGAACTAAAATTTCGCCTGCATTTACCACTTGACCACCAAAGCG
>JAYTTL010000360.1:0-1012 GCA_043745325.1 Actinomycetes bacterium | reverse complement strand
TCCAGTCTGTACCAGAGCCTGGATTTTGTGGCATATCGTAGAAACGTGCGTAGTGCAGTTGAGCCGCGACCGTTATCGTGCGCGTTGGTCCATTACGGTGCTTAGCCACAATCAAATCAGCTTCACCTGTTCGGTTTTGTTGGTCGTACATATCGTCGCGATGAAGCAGTATGACAACGTCGGCATCTTGTTCGATCGAACCAGATTCACGAAGATCAGATAGCATCGGCTTTTTATCACTGCGCTGTTCAGGAGAGCGATTAAGTTGTGAAATCGCTATAACTGGAATATCTAACTCTTTAGCCATCAATTTTAAATGGCGGGAAAATTCGGAGACTTCTTGTTGGCGATTCTCAACTTTCTTACCCGACGACATCAGCTGTAAGTAGTCAATAACAATGAGTTTTAGGTTGTGGCGCTGTTTTAAACGGCGGGCCTTTGCCCTGATCTCCATCATGGAGAGATTTGGAGAGTCATCGATAAATAATGGAGCCTCCGAAATCTCTCCCATTCGCCGTGCAAGACGTGACCATTCATCATCCGATAAAGTACCTGCACGAATATTATTTAGACCCACGCGCGATTCTGCCGACAACATACGCATGGTGATTTCAGATTTCGACATTTCAAGTGAAAATATGACCGAGGTCAAGCCATTATGAATTGAGGCATGGCGTGCAATATCAAGACCTAACGTTGACTTACCCATGGCAGGGCGCGCCGCCAAAATAATCATGTTGCCTGGATGAAAACCATGAGTGAGTGCATCGAGATCTTTAAATCCACTCTTAACACCTTCAACACCAATGCCTTTAGAGATTGCTTCAATCTCATCGAGTGCCTGCGGTAACAACGTTGACAGTTGTACATAGTCTTCAGATGAACGACGTTCGGTCACTGCATAGACTTCGGCCTGCGCTTGATCGACCATGTCATCGACTTCGCCCTCAGATGTATAGCCGAGCTGAACTATTTTTGTACCAGCCTCAACTAAACGACGCATGATTGCATG
>JAYTTL010000359.1:0-1017 GCA_043745325.1 Actinomycetes bacterium | reverse complement strand
TCGCGGCAACAGAGGATGCATCTGTGGCATTTAATATCAACTTTGAGGATGAAATTATTAATGGAGCGGCTGTCACCCATGGCGGCTCGCGTAGAAATGCGGGAGGTAAGTAAATGGAGCCGATAGCTATTGTTTCAATCTTCGTTCTTGCTGTTTTTGTTGGTTTTGAAGTCGTCTCTAAAGTCTCATCGACATTGCATACTCCGCTGATGTCTGGCGCTAATGCAATCCACGGAGTGATATTGGTGGGTGCAATTATCGTGGCAGATCACAGCTCCACAAATCTCGAACTAGGTCTTGCAGTTACAGCGATTGTCTTAGCAACTATTAACATGGTCGGTGGTTTTGTAGTCACTGATCGAATGCTTGAAATGTTCAAAGGGAAAAAGAAATGAGCCGCACTTTGTACGACCTCATCGGCCTTGCCGCTGGCGTCGCATTTATCTTGGCCCTTAAAGGTCTTTCGCATCCAAAAACTGCACGTCGCGGAAACTTAATCGGCGCCTTCGGTGCAACTTTGGCAACGATCGTTCTCTTCTTTTATGCCAACCCTGGCTCATCGCTGCCATTAAATAACCTTGGCTGGATTCTCGGTGCCATAGCAATTGGTTTAGCAATCGGAGTACCTGCTGCGCGCAAAGTTCAGATGACACAGATGCCACAACTTGTAGCTCTATTTAACGGTGTTGGCGGAGGTGCAGCAGCACTCGTTGCAATCGTTGAATATCTTCACCTGGGTGCCGAAGCAACAACAGCCGAAGTAATCTTTACGGTATTTACGGTCATTGTCGGATGTGTCTCATTTAGTGGCTCGATTATTACTTTTATGAAGTTACAAGAACTCATGACAACTCGACCAGTAATCTTCCCAGCGGGTCGATTCATCATTGCCGCCACTTTGGTCAGCGTCTTAGGTGTCGGTGGTTGGGTTGTTTCGGCACTCGGCACAACACCATTGCTTGTACTTGCCGGGCTCTCGCTTTTATTTGGCGTGCTCTTTGTGCTGCCAGTTGGTGG
>JAYTTL010000358.1:0-3845 GCA_043745325.1 Actinomycetes bacterium | reverse complement strand
CTGAGTCACCCTCAACAATGTATAATTCGCACTTAGCTGGGTCAGTCCATTGGCAGTCAGCTAATTTGCCTGGCATGCCACGGCCCTCTAATAAGCCTTTGCGGTTTCGGCTCAAATCGCGTGCTTTTCGCGCTGCAACGCGGGCCGCCGCGGCATCAATGCTCTTCCTAACAATATCTTTACCCTCGCTAGGGTTTTGTTCAAACCATGTCGTTAACTCTTCATTTACTGTTTTTTGAGTGAAGGTCTTTGCCGCAGTATTTCCTAATTTGGTTTTAGTCTGCCCTTCAAACTGAGGATCTATCAATTTAATTGAAACGATTGCAGTTAGACCTTCGCGCACATCATCTCCGGTTAGTCGATCCTCTTTCTTTCTAATAAACCCTTGTTCTTCGCCGAATTTATTAACTACTGAGGTTAATGCGGTACGAAAGCCTTCTTCGTGGGCGCCACCTTCGTGTGTGTGAATCGTGTTCGCAAAAGTATAAACCGATTCACTAAAGCCGGCGTTCCACTGCATCGAAACTTCAAGTGAAATTTTATTTTTCTTCTCCTCTGCAACAAATGAGATAATTGATTTGTGTGTTTCGCCACGTGTGGAGTTTAAATGTTTAACGAAATCTGAAATTCCACCGTGATATTGATAGCGGACTTTTAGCTGCTCACCTTTTTCATCCACGTGACCTGCGCGTAAATCGGTCAAAGTAAGTATCAAGTCTTTGTTTAGAAATGCCATTTCGCGAAGTCGTGTTGAGAGAACTTCAAAAGAAAAATCGGTTGTCTCAAAAATCTCTTTTGACGGCCAAAACCTTACCGTTGTTCCTGAAGTATCCGATGCTTCGCCTTTTTTAACTGGCGCCGTCGGAACTCCAAGTTTGTAATCTTGATACCAAAAACTTCCATCGCGTTGCACAATTACTGACAGATCAGTACTTAATGCATTTACTACCGAGATTCCGACTCCATGTAAACCGCCAGAAACCGAATATCCACTATCGCCAAATTTGCCACCGGCGTGTAATACAGTAAGTACGACTTCAAGTGCAGATTTTTTTTCAACCGGGTGTATATCAACCGGAATTCCACGTCCGTTATCGACGACCTCAACACCACCATCTGCCAACAATGAGATGTTGATTTCGGTGCAGTAGCCAGCTAGGGCCTCATCGACTGAGTTATCCACCACTTCATAAACCAAATGGTGTAGTCCCCGCTCACCCGTTGAACCGATGTACATTCCTGGGCGCTTGCGGACGGCCTCTAAACCCTCAAGTACGGTGATTGCGCTGGCGTCGTAAGAGTTCTCAGCCATCCACACTCCTTCACACCTGAATTGCCTAAAAAGCCCGTAAAGGCTTCTGGGGCGATATTTTTCTTTGCGGTGGTCTATCCTATCGGGAAATTGCACAAAGAAATACCCAAGAAAAGCCTTGTGTATGGGCATAGCCGAACGTTGAGCGCTTTAGGCAGGTCTCCTATTAGCCATATGTGTCTCTTGGCCCTCTAGCGTTTCGAATCGTTCGTACTCCTTTTTTCCAATTAGGCCCTTGGGGGCCAATGAAAACTACGCTTTGAATAGTGGTTCCGGAAGGGTTGGTTTGGATTGTTTTTAGCAGTTGGTCGTTTATCAACCTGAGTTGAACCGCCCAAGCAGTCGATGATGTTTGAACTGTTAATACTCCGTCCAAAATTGAAATAGGAGTTGTGTGCTGTGCAATTTCCGCTCCAACGATATGGTGCCAAGTAATAAATAAGTTTCCTTCAGCCAACCCGCTATCCCATTCCCTCTCGGAAATTAAATTATTGAGCACTCCTGCAATAAGTTCAGGATCACCGGGGTGACCTGTTCGTTGGGTTGGTGCGGGTTTATTGGTTTTTCTTATCACACCGGTTTTGAATGTTTTGAAAAGATCTAAAGCTAAATCGTTTTTTTTCATTAATTACTCATTTTCTTAACCAAACCTGGTGTTACGTAAAACTTTTGAGTCAATAATTGTGAAGGTAAGTCCTTCTCAACGGCGGCCGTGATAATTGTTTGTTCGGCCACCTGTGTTGCAGACATCAATTGCACCCTGCGGGATGTATCCAATTCGGCGAATACATCATCTAAAATCAAAATTGGCTCTGAGCCTTCACTCCTGAGTAAATCGAATGACCCAATACGTAGGGCGATTGCCATTGACCATGACTCCCCGTGACTGGCATACCCTTTGGCTGGGAAATCTCCAATATGCAGATGTAAATCGTCGCGATGAGGGCCGATTAATGAAACTCCACGCTCAATTTCTTGATAGGCGACTTCCTCTAAACGTTTTGATAAAATCTCGATATTATTTTCGGTGTTATCGGTGACGCCATTAGAACTACATTTGTATGAAATAGAAGCGGTTTTAACCTCATTCAAATTAGCGTAATTTTTTGTAACCCATGGGCTCAGTCTTGTAATAAGGGCAATTCTCTCTGCGGTCAACTGTGCGCCAAATCTAATAAGTTGTTCATTCCAAGGAACCAGCGCATTTGTAGAAGAGCGGGTTTTTAAAAGCGCGTTGCGTTGTTTTACAACTCGTTCATAATCAGAGATAACCCCAGCTAGTCGAGGAGTCCTAGTTACTAATAACCGATCTAAAAAGCCTCTTCTTGTTCCTGGGTCTGCTCGAACTAAATCCAAATCTTCGGGTGAAAAATAGACTATTTGGCAAGCACCAAGTATCTCTCGTTGGCTGCGGGTAGGGTTTCCATTAAGGCGTGCACGATTGGCTTTCGAAGTATTTATCTCTAAATCAACCTTTAGCACGCGATCCTCTTTTATTATTTCACTTCGGATTATCGCTTGTTCTGCACCCAAAGTAATCAACGGTCCATTACTCGCAACACGGTGAGAAGAAAGAAAAGAGAGATATATTAATGCTTCCACAATATTTGTTTTTCCGGATCCATTGTCTCCAATAAAGGTAGTAACCCCTGGGTGTAGTTCGAGTTCTAAGTTGGGGTATGAACGAAAGTTGGTGAGGGCCAACTTATTGATACGCATTGCAATTACTTTTTTAAGAGGCGTAACGCATTGGCATTAATAGATAGCGATAATTCTCAATTATTATTCCATTTCTATCATCTTTACCCATTAAAATCGCGGGCTTATTCGGTCCTGTAAAGGAGATTTGAACAAACTTTGTTCCTACTGCTGTTAAGCCATCTGCTAAATATGTTGGGTTGAAGGCGATTGCAATCGGCTCTCCTGTTAATAAAATCTCAATGTCTTCTTTGGCTTGCGCCTCTTCACCTGTTCCAGCTTCCAAAGATAATGAATTGTTTTCAAAATTAAGACGGAGTGGGACGGTTTTATCCATCACCAATGCAACTCGGCGAACTGAATCTAGAAATGTCTCAACTTCAATAAGCGCTGTTGTTGTGACTTCTTGAGGTAAGAGATGACGAAATGGTGGGAAGGTTCCATCCAACATTCGAGAGGTCATTGTTTTTCCGTCACTTGCAAATCCCGCTAAACGATCGTTGCTCGTATTAGGTGCAAACGAAATAGATATTTTCTTTGTTCCGCCAAGAGCTTTGGCCGCATCGGCAATGGTCCGTGCGCGCAATAGGGCCGTCGTTGAATTGTTTGGGGTTGTTGGCTCCCAATGTATTTCGCGAACCGCTAAACGATATCGGTCTGTAGCCGCCAAAGTAACCGTCTCTTTGTCAACATCGATATGGACCCCTGTGAGTGTTGGTAATGAATCGTCGCGCCCTGCTGCAACAGCAACTTGCGCCACGGCGGCGGCGAAAACATCACTGTTTATAATCCCGGTCGCCTCTGGTAGTTCAGGTAAGTGTGGGTAATCATCGAC
>JAYTTL010000357.1:0-1022 GCA_043745325.1 Actinomycetes bacterium | reverse complement strand
GTTGTTGTGACATAAAAATTCGATAAGTCATAATCGCCGGAACTATCTCTGCTAATAGTTCTAAATTTGCATCGGGCGAAATTTCGCGCCGCACAATCGCTCTTTCAAGGATTGCCTCATGAACATCTTTCCCACCATCTCGAACTGAGTTCGGGATCGCCTTTGCAAGTTCGGGATCTAACTTTGCCGCGCTCATAATCGATGCGATGACCGCCCCATCTGGACCTTTTAAAAGCTTGACTTTTGCGACAAGAAGTTCGACTAAGTCATCACGCAAGTTTCCAGCGTCAATAGCGGGACTCTCACAAAAAGCGTGTTGTGAAATTGCATGGGCAATAACCTCTGCTTTGTTTCTCCAACGTCGGTAAATCGTTGCTTTACTGACCCCAGCATTATGCGCAATAGCCTCAATGGTGGTGCGCTCGTAACCTATTTCTTGGACCAGCGAAATCGCCGCTTCTGCAATGGCATCTTCACGTTTGGAGTCGCGAGGTCGTCCCTTGAGGCAAAGCGCCTTGACTGGGCAGATAACAACCTCCAATACGAAACGGAACGGTTCCGTATCGTAATGCAGTGAGGTGCAAAGAGCAAATCTGACTCTGAATATAGTTGACAGCCAGGATGCATGTACGTACAATGTACGGAAACGAGAGGAGTCATTAATGACTACATCAGCCACCCTGCGGTTGGAACTTCGCTTACGTCCGGAGGCCGACCGTCAACTTCGAGAAGCTGCCGCAATAGCGCAAACAAGTGTGAGTAAATTCTTATTGGACGCTGGTTTGGAAAGAGCGCAAGAGATTATCGACGAGCAGCGTACATGGCGCGTTTCAGAGTCTTTTTTTGAAGAACTCCTAAGCGCCCTTGATGCCCCACCTGTAATGAACCCAGCATTAGCGAAAGCTGTTCAGAGAGCCAATGAATTGATTGAACGTCGCTAAATAGTGGCAAAGAGTCAATTTCTTCGCGAACAATTAGAGTCAAAACACATTCTTCATAATTTTAGTTCGGGCGTGATCGAA
>JAYTTL010000356.1:0-3858 GCA_043745325.1 Actinomycetes bacterium | reverse complement strand
GAGGGTTCATCTTGGCATCGATCATGCCGTGGATTTTCACGCCATAATTAAAAAGATAGACCTTACCCTCGTGTTCGGGGTGAAGGGAATCCTTGACGACATAGATATTGGAAATATATTTGGTCTTGCGCTTTTGTGCGCTAACAACCTCTTGGGTTTTCTTATCGACGGTTTTCCAGTCGCGGCCTGCGACAATATCTCGATTGAGATCGTTGACGGGATCAGCCATCCCAATCGTGGTCAGATCGTTTTCGGAATAGTATTTGCCAGTCGGACCTTTGAACGAACGATAGTAGAGCTTCACGCTCGCGGAATCTTCTTCGAGAAGGCGGGGAAGAAAGCGGATGACTGCAAAGCCGTTGCCAGCCTTGTCAATATCCGGATACCAAAACCTTGGATCGTTGAAACCTGAGGCTTTGTTGTGATCGGCAAACTGCTTGGCGATCTTTTCGAGTTCTTGTTGTTTGTTTTGTTTTAATTGACTGTATGACATTATTTTCCTGATTGTTTCCTATGTTTGTTTTGTGGTTTTGTGTACGACTAATTATACTAGAGGTTTTGGAGTTTATCGAGCACTAATGTTGAATATTTCTCCTTTTCTGGAATGAAACCCATGTACTTCGTCAGCGACAATCTGTGTTCAAAATTCCACAGCGGATCATTGCCGAGCTGGGCATTAAACCGTTCGAGACAATTGCCAAATTTTAAAATACAACAAATTGTTTCACGGCTAATCTCTTTGCGGACGAAAAGACGGAATATATCCGAGAAGGTTGTTATCTTCTCAAGGTCCGATTTTAAATTATAAGAATATGCGAGCCGAAATTTGGCCCAGTTATCGTAGCATCCTTGACCATCATGATCGAACAGTTTGCCAATCCAAACATTGGGATTTTCCGAGACGTTGGCCAGAATGACACTCTTGGGATGCGTAGCCCTCGACAACCGCTCGAACTGATACTTGTCTTTGCGTTTGTTGAACGCCGCGAGATTGGTTCTCACTACCCCTTTATACTCAAAAAAATCATAAGACTCGATTTTGAAATGAGTCTTGAGGGCCAGATAGGTTCTGTAAAGATCAAAGGAATCATTTTTCATGAAATTAGATTGGCAATCTGGATATCTTCTTCAGGTAATGTAGGTTTTCGGCTTCTTCCTGAATCTTGGCCGTTAGATTGGCGTCCAAAGAAATGATCGAACCGATTGTCTCAACATCGAGACTATTCAGATCACAATAATGTAAAATTGCATCGATATAATCGAGGTTGTTATTTTGAACCAGAGACTCGATGTTATGATGGATCGCCTCGGTATTGATAATCATTTTGCCAACACCCGCAGAATTTGACCAGGGCGCAGTGTGATAAAATTGGAGATAGTGTATTCGTTGATCAACCGCCCGTTAGACTCGCACACTTGCACAATAACAGAGGTAGTATCCTCGGGTACCCGCCATTTGACGGATTTGGATTCGATGGCAATATAAGTGTGATTGGTTGAAACTATGTTGCCTGTGAGTGTTACGCCTACAGGCTTGGTCGTTTCGGCCATGGTCGGACCATCAACGGGCTTGGCAATCACATCCGCTTCCTTGGGTTTGGGGTGAAAAATCTCTTTCAGCCCATTTAAAATCGTCTTAAAATCTGGCATCATTTCACCTTTTTAATATGTCCTACCGAATAGCCTTCCATGGCGAACATGGCCTTGACCATTCTGTCTTGTTCGTCTTTGGAAAAAGTATTGATCACATCGGTTTTCTTTAAACCTGCTTGTCGGGAAATATAATTGGCATATTCTGTCGGATGGTTGTTATCGTCAGACGGGGCGTAACGTTTCATGGCTTCGAGTAGGCTCATGGAATAATATCGCGAATCCTTGTTAAACATCAATTCCCGTTGTGCTTTTTCTCCCGTTTTATAGTTTGGGAAAACACAATGATTTTTCCAATCGGAACCGATAGCCCCATGAGCCTTTCCAAATTCACCGTACTTTAAATTACCAGGGTTGTTGTTGCGCCATGCAATCGATCCTCCCGTCAATTCAAAAGTACCGTTATCAGTGGAAACATTGATAAATCCCGTACCTGAATCAATGACCTTATTATAGTCCGATAGGCCGTCATCCACAACCGAAGATGTTGAATTATTGTCAAATTTAACATGGTTTTTGGATGTCGTTGGGGTTTTCATATTGTCTTTCCATGAAAAATCCGGAACTTCGTCTGCGGTCGTCCCCCGATCAGTTGGAATAATCTCTTTAGGCATTATTGACCTTTGGCATCTTCGGTTTCATTGTGCGAGCGGTTGTGGCCTTGGCGTTTGCTATCAAGCTTTTAACTTTGGGTTTTGTCAATTTAGGCGCTTTGATAGGTTTCACGACCAGCGGCTTTAATGGCTTCGAGGCGAACGGTTTCGGCTTTTTTGCCGAAGGTGGTAAAGTTTTAAGAAACTTTCCAGGACGAGCCGTTTTGCCAAGCGGGGCCTGGGATTGAGTTTTTACGGACTTGAGTTTGAAATTTGGCTTGTTGTCTGCAAGGCGCGGATCGGCAGCGCTCGTGCCCAAAACCTTGGCTTTCTTTTTGGCAGAGTTGACGGTCAGCCGCGAGCCATCGCTGACCTTACGCAGCGCGTTGCCAAACTTGAGTCCAGGCTTCTTATCTACGCCGCGTTGTTTCCAGCGCTGAATCAGACCTGCAATGCCGCGCTTCTCGTCGAGCGCCTCTGCATCCTCTTTGACCAGTTTATCAGTCGCCCGATCCAACCCAGTTGTTCGATTTTTATACGCAAGCTTTGTTCTTTTGTTGGGAGGCACGAAAGCAAGGAAGATTTTATCGCGGTGCGCCTTTTTAATATACGAACCCAAGGTAGCTCTCGAAAGCTCGTCAAGTTGGTCCTCTTTGACCAGTTTATCGGTTGCCCGATCCAGGCCGATTTTTCGATTTCTATACGCAAGCTTTGTTCTTTTGTCGGGAGTCATGAAAGCAAGGCTGCTTTTATCGCGATGGGCACTTTTAATATACGAACCCAAGGTAGCTCTCGAAAGCTCGTCAAGTTGGTCAACATCCTCGTTGAGTTTGACCACATCCCGCGAATCAATCGGGTTTGGGCCATAATGCCCAACGCCCTTTTTCATGGAAAATTTCTTTGTGCATCCCATATGATTACACAACGTGTTCAGGCGCTCGCGCGTTGTGGGAGTGTTCCAGCCCGCCAGAGTAGCGTGCACTTCGCCGTTGTCACCGTGCCATGCAATTTTGTTGCCGTGAAGGTACATCCCCGAACCATCCGAATGTGTCCGTGCACCTTTCGCGGACTTTTTATTCAAAAAAGCCGTAACAATTTTGGTGCTTTCTTTACGATCTTCGTTTAGAGACAGAATATTCCGTAGAGCTTTCATTTATTTTTCCTTAGTGAGTTTGTGTGTGGCCAGATGAATTCCTTTTGATCTATTTATATATTTCCGTTGTCGAGCATCGTTTTTGATCCAGGAATCGCCATGCAACTGATAAACATGATCCTCGGGGGCTACTGGCCTTGAATTGTGATCGGCATACGCCATCCGGACATAGTTGGCCGTGGCTTCACGGGAAATTTCTTTTAAAATAACTCGAAGTGGTTTCATTTTGCTAGTTCCAGCCCTTTTCTTTAAAATCTTCCTCGTTGTCATAATGCATGACGTTGCCCGCTGTGAAGTTTTCAAATTTTTGGATAGCATCCATGATGTCGCCGCGTTGATCGGCTGTAAACATAGTCATTACGGTCTTTTCGGACACCTTGGCGTCCTTGACGATGGCCTTGATGTAATTGACGGGGTTGTAGCCCTGTTTGGCGGGCGCGAAACGCTTGATAGCGCTGCCCA
>JAYTTL010000355.1:0-3864 GCA_043745325.1 Actinomycetes bacterium | reverse complement strand
CTTCAGAGCCCTCTCCGATGATAGCGAGCAACCCCCCTTCTCCATATAACGTTCCTGAATTTCGATCGCCATTTATAATAATGCGTTTGCAAGCTTTTGAGATCTAAGTAGAGACATTTGGCCAATCTCGATATGCCAGCGGCCGAATTGCCATACTTGAAAGTAATCCCGCCATAGTGTGCACTTGTAATCCGTCGATTTGTGTAACTGCCGATGCAGGCATATTCATTTGAACGTGCCGATAGTTTCTAAGTGCACCAGTCCGGGATAAGTTTTTAGCGCTTGCAATACATGGCTGCTGTGGCGCATGCTCTGATAGTTGGAGAATAAACGCAGCGGATTCCATAGCGACTGCGATCTCATTTTTCTCTATGCCAGATTTGTCGAGTGTTGCCCTTAGCCCAATAAATGGATCAAAGGTACTGAAAGCGCCTGCTCGATTTGCTGGCGCGAACTCCCATTTTCCCTGAACGCCAGTGCCAAGTAGCCAACCAGACTGCTTCATCTCGCGTATAATTTGATTCGCTATCGTATTTCCGTAACCCAGGGATTGCTAAAGAGTCTTTTGACTCTTTAGCAATCCCTGGATGGCGCTTGACTGCATCAACATTTGAACTACCTTTTTCTGCAATGGAACGGCAGCCATCTGCTGTATTCCATTCAAGATATCGCTTCGGTCGACAATTTCTTGACCGACAATTCGATGCCAGCGACAGCTTCTGCTATTCGGGGTGAAATTCTTCTTGCTCTCGGTTTTGATCCCTGTTCTTCGTCAATTTCTCTGTTTTGTTGCATTTTTCACCTCCCTCATTGTTAATTCCGTATCTAGCGCAGACTCAGACTATCCAATATTCATACACAAATGACAATAGGATCTGAAGCTTCAGATCTTAGGAAATAGCCAAGCAGGAGGCAAAGACTGCAGCAGAACTCATAGCCAAAGCAGCTGCACTGGCTGCCGCTAAAAGAAAAGCAACAGTCACTTGCATCAAAGGTAAATTCACAGAGAAGGTAACGGCAGTAAATCCGAAATGCCTAATAGTTATAAGAAAAAGTAACTCGCCTATTGATATTCATCAAGGCATTCACCTGATGAATTGGCTTCTCACGAAAAAATCCCGCCCCCTGCCACATGAACAAAAACCACAGCAATCACCAGTTACGGGTTTAATCGTTGCCTGGGATTGATCGCAGGTGCGGATAAGTTAGAGTTTTTGAAATTTTCAACGCTAACTCTATGAAGATTTACCAATATCTCCTACAGTAGAGAAATGAACAAATTGAGGAGAACCCTTCACTCTTTTCTTGCAATCCTTCTCGCTTTTGTTTCCCTCTACGTAATTATCCCGTCAAATTCTTTTGCTGCTGTTTGGAAGCCAATGAAAATTATTGATTTCCACATTCTAAATGGAACAGTTTACGTTGGAACGTTGCTTAGCTCCGGAACTTGCGTCGATGGAATGAAAGTAGTTTACAAAGATGACAAAGGTAAAGTACTAGATGTTATCAAACTAGGAATAATCGGTGATTTGGTCCCACGTGTTGCCAAGGTAAATTCCCCGAAATACCCATTCATAACTGTGCATCTATTAGGAGTTGATTCAAAGCATCCTGGCTGTGGTGGCTACCCCGTAGTTGGAGTCGGTCCCTTCCTTAAAATTAACACTTCAGAGGTGCGTGATGAGTTAAGCAAGGCAGTTCTTTGGTCCACTTCTAAAGTCGAACTAGATCCCGTGAGCAACTCCGATACTCCACTAGTCGGACCTTTGATTTCACTCTTGGCATCCCAGAATAAACCATGCGATGGATGCGAGGAGATTGGTAAAATGGAGTTGGTGGTTGGCCAATTTGGAAACTCTAGTGACTCAGCATTTCTACCGTTGACAGGGATAGGTGGTTATCGTGTCGTAAGTAGAAGAGCCGATAGTTTAGTAGTAGTAAAGCACTTCGAAACATCCACTTTTAATTGGTCGGAACTCTATTTAGTCGATACAAATGGTTGGAAACTTATCGGTGAGGATGCGGGAGATCATGGGAATTTCATCGCTTTAACTCGCGACATGAAGAGTTTTCTTAGCGTTCAAAACGCTGGTCATGTGAGTGAAAAGTACCGGTTCCCCACAGATGTCCTAAAAATATCCTTCAATCAATCATCAGACACGGCCCGTACTACTCTCTTTTCAGGCAAGAAAAGTCCCGGAGGTTTCATTTGCGGCTTAGTTAACCAAAGGGATGATAAAGCCGCTTTTTTCACTCATATCAATAGTTCTTCTACTCAACTCTACAAAGTCGACCTCGCCACCAGTAAGGTTATAAAAGTAGGGAAGATTCTTTCAAATTTCTGTCCTGAGGACATTGATTCGCAGGGACGCCTAATCGGGGCGATAAAAAACAGCCCAAATCAGAGCGTTGCAACCTCAATTTTTCGCATTCCTACCGCCTCACTCTCTGAGGTTGAAGAGATCAAGATGGGTAAATTTACGATAAGACCATATACTGGAGCATCAATAATCTCAGTTGGAAATTATTTAGTTGTACTCGTCTCGGAAATGGCGTCCGGACTTAAAGTCTTCGACCCAGCCACCATGAGCCAACCGATATTTATTGAGACTCCATTCCTGTACTATCTTTCATCCTTACCTGATAAATGGGTATTAAACTCATACTTACCACCAATTAAGCGGTGAGGTCCGCGGAAACTGATGGTCGCCTGCCTATGTCTTTTAAACTTGTTTAGATGGACATACCACGCTGCCATATGAACAAAAGACACAGCAATCACCCGCCAACGGTTTTATCGTCACCTGACATTGCCCACAGGTAAAGAAGAATTGGCAGGCATCAATAGGCATCGTCAGCTCCACTTTTACCGCACAGTTTGGACAAGTTAAAACGGATTCAAGGATTATTGCCATCTCAGGATTCTAATCCGAAAGAGTAGCCACGAAAACCTTAGCTTGATATTTCTTGCGCAACGCTGATATGCGAGCATTTATATCAATGATTTGCAGCAACGCCGATGTCTCCGCTCGGGCCTCTTCATCACTTTCCAATAATTGAGTGGCTATCACTGTCGGTCAGAGCGGCGATAATCTCTACAACGGAGAAGAACCACCCCTCGTCATTCTAAATACGGCGAATTTGTTTTGCCCCGAAAGTATTCAACTTGCCTTGTGAATCGGAGGGAGGTTTTTTGTTAGGAATATCTGAACTCTTGTTAGCGAAGATCGCTAGGTGTAGCATCGCAGCGAGCGCGAGGTGATGGTGCGCTTTACCTTTAAGGAGAAGAATATGCCCACACTGGCGGAGATTAAGCAGAAGCAACAGACGATATGGAGTTCCGGGGACTACAGCAAGATCGCATGGCTAACGCCACCACTTGGCGACATCCTTTGCGAGGCGGTGGACCTTCGACCCGGACGAACTGTTCTCGATGTAGCGACCGGCACTGGGCATGTGGCGCTCGCTGCTGCACGGCGTTTTGCTGAGGCCACAGGAATCGACTACGTCCCGCAACTTCTTGAACATGCACGTCGCCGAGCGGAGGTCGAAGATCTTGCCGTCACTTTCGTTGAAGGAGATGCCGAAGAGATCCCTTTCCCCGACAATAGCTTTGACTATGTGCTATCAACGATTGGTGCCATGTTCGCGCCAGATCAAGAGAAAGTCGCTTCAGAGTTGCTTCGCGTCTGTCGTTCTGGTGGCACGATTGGGATGATCAATTGGAAGCCCGAAGGATATCTCGGTCAATTATTCCGTCTTATCGGCAGTTATGCCCCACCTCCTCCGAACATGAAGCCGGCCGCACTCTGGGGTACGGAGGAGAGAGTCCGCGAACTCTTCGGCGATGGCCTTTCTTCTCTC
>JAYTTL010000354.1:0-1026 GCA_043745325.1 Actinomycetes bacterium | reverse complement strand
AAGTGTAAAAAAGTTTGCGGATGCTATCGGCTTCACCGTTAAAGATTCGGGACAGGGAATTCAATCACATCAATTACCACATATTTTTGATCGTCTGTATCGAGGTGATGTCGCTCGACACTCTGGTGATTCGGGTTCTGGTTTGGGATTAACTATCGCGCGTAGCATTGCCGAAAACCATGGAGGCACCCTTACGGCAGCCAGTGATGGCCTAAATTTAGGTTCGACATTCACTCTTACCGTTCCGATTGAGCAGGTATGAGAATTTTATTTAGAACTCTTCCAACTTCGGAGTCGATTTGCATTAAGTACTACCGAAAGTGAACTAAGCGCCATCGCCGCTGCGGCAATCATTGGGTTGAGTCTTAATCCAGATAAGGGATAGAAAACTCCTGCCGCTATCGGGATGCCAACGCCATTGTAAATGAGCGCAAAGAAAAGATTCTTTTTAATGTTCTTCATCGTCGCCCGACTTAAACCTATTGCTGTAACTACCCCTTGGATCGAACCTGACATTAATGTTATATCGGCAGCTTCAACGGCAACATCGGTGCCTGAAGAGACAGCGAAACCGACATCGGCTTGGGCAAGGGCAGGTGCATCATTGATCCCATCACCCACCATTGCAACTGAGTATCCCTCTTTTTGAAGCTGTATAACTGCCTGTGCTTTCTCATGGGGAAGTACTTGTGCACGGATATCAGTCTCAGTGATTCCAATCTGCCTACCAATGGCAATTGCAGTCTCCTGATTATCACCTGTTATCATCAAAGTTCGAAGTCCCAAACTTCGCAATTCAGCAATTGAAGCGGCGCTTGTTGGTCGAAGAGTATCTGCCACACCGATTACTCCCGCCGCTAGGCCATTTTTAGCTATCAATATGGCGGTTTTCCCGGCCTTGGAGAGTTTCTCGGAGATTTGCGAAAGCTCTTTTGTTTCTACTGAGTTAGAAGTCATCAGCAGTAAGTTGCCAATGAGGAGTTCATCCGTGCCAATCTTTGTGCGCACTCCCTGCCCAGTGATGGA
>JAYTTL010000353.1:0-1026 GCA_043745325.1 Actinomycetes bacterium | reverse complement strand
GACTTCGCGATCGATAACTTGACAGTTACAGATGCTGCGGTTCCTGAACCAGGGACTTATGCTTTGTTCGCTGCTGGGCTGGTTGGTATCGCAGCGATTCGTCGCCGCAAGTAAGATTCTTTTCGGATCCTGAAAAAATGGCTGCTTCGGCAGCCATTTTTTTGTTACCCAAGCAGGCCGTGAGGTTTCCTCTTCTCCCCGGCTTTCTTTTTTACAGCCAAATTGCCCCCAACTCCCTTGCCCTAAGTCCTCTATGGCCATCCCCAATATTAAAACCGCTGATAAACCTGTTGGTAAACAAATTCGCTTATCAATTTTTCAACTTTTTCTTGAGCTCCAATCCCCTCAAAGTCAAAGCTATGCGTTTGCTTATGGGAGTTACTTAAATGGATTTCGATAAACCGGTTTCAATCTCAATTTAGGGGCGACCGCACTTATGTCCTGCATTTTGAATTTACTATATGGGCCAACAAACGATCCTCTCAAAAATTTAAGTATCGATAGCGCAATACTAAGGATCCGAACCTTTGGCTCCTTAGACCGCCATGGGCTCTCCCACTGGACTATGGAAGGTCCTCGAACCCCCATTTGCACCGCCCTCCCCTTCAATTGGGATTGCAATTAATACTGATCCGTGATACGTTCGTAAAGTAGTTGTTATATCTAGGGTAAAAGGCTGAGGCTGTCGCAAGTTAAACTGCTCAGAAAATTTGAGAGTTGTGCGGCTGTTTACGTAAACAACCTTAAAACTAGAAAAAGCTACTGCGTACTTCTTGGAGGATATTAAACGAAATGAACAAAACTCTCTCTTTTATTTTTGGTATGGCACTGGTCTCGATTTCCGCTTCAGCTGCTCTTATCACCAACGGTGACTTCGAGGCTGGCAACACCGGCTTCACTACCAATTACACATTTGTAGCCGCACCCGGTCCTTGCGCCATGTGTGCTGAAGGCACTTATACGGTTACCAGCGCCGGCCAAACTTCCAACAATTTTCATGGTTCTTGGAGCCCTGGTGTTAGCCCT
>JAYTTL010000352.1:0-1027 GCA_043745325.1 Actinomycetes bacterium | reverse complement strand
ATTTTGAACGAACAATCGAAAAGACCTCTGACAAGGATGTCTACACTGCAAAAGTAATTCCAAGCCGTGGTGCGTGGCTCGAATTTGAAGTCGATAAGAAAGATCTCGTTGGCGTTCGAATCGATCGCAAGCGCAAGCAATCGGTCACGGTTTTCTTAAAGGCGCTTGGCTGGAGCGAAGAGCAGATTCTTGAAGAGTTTGG
Organism: Actinomycetes bacterium; assembly: GCA_043745325.1. Lineage (GTDB taxonomy): Bacteria > Actinomycetota > Actinomycetes > Nanopelagicales > Nanopelagicaceae > Planktophila. The sequence continues at coordinate 825 of JAYTTL010000352.1, read as the reverse complement.
TGATTTCGAATCAATCCGTGCAACTCTTGAAAAAGATACCGTTAAAACTCAGGATGAGGCTCTGCTAGATATCTATCGCAAGCTGCGCCCAGGCGAGCCTCCAACTAAGGAAGCTGCGCAGAACTTAATTGAAAACCTTTACTTCAATCCAAAGCGGTATGACTTGGCTAAGGTCGGTCGCTTTAAGGTTAATAAGAAGCTTGGTTTAGATTTAGAACTAAAAGCCTCACTTCTTACTATTTCTGACATTGTTGCGACATTGCGCTACCTGGTAGCTCTTCACCGCGGCGATCTTTTGATGGAGTACGGTCGCGAAGTACGTGTAGAAAAGGACGATATCGATCACTTCGGTAACCGTCGTTTGCGTACTGTCGGTGAACTCATTCAAAACCAAGTCCGCATCGGCCTATCTCGTATGGAGCGTGTAGTTCGCGAGCGTATGACTACTCAAGATGTTGAGGCAATCACGCCTCAGACTTTGATTAATATCCGTCCAGTTGTTGCTTCGATCAAAGAGTTCTTCGGAACTTCGCAGTTGTCGCAGTTTATGGATCAAACAAATCCACTTTCAGGTCTAACTCACAAGCGACGTCTTTCAGCGCTTGGGCCTGGTGGTCTATCACGTGATCGCGCGGGCTTTGAAGTTCGCGACGTTCACCCATCTCACTACGGACGCATGTGCCCAATCGAAACTCCTGAAGGACCAAACATTGGTCTTATTGGTTCGCTTGCAACTTATGGTCGAGTGACTGCATTTGGATTTATTGAGACTCCTTACCGCAAGGTTTCAAAGGGTCGCGTTTCTGATCAAGTGGATTACTTAAC
>JAYTTL010000351.1:0-1031 GCA_043745325.1 Actinomycetes bacterium | reverse complement strand
TTTACACGTGGATATCTCTGACGATCTCTTTCATGTAGCGTCCTATAAGTTGGGGCCAGGAAACGACGACGAATTAACGCACGCCCGAACAATGGTTCCAGCATTTTGTTATAAATTTCCCGGCCTTGTCAAAGATTTGATCCTTGACCGAGGCTATGTCGATGGCGAATTTATCGATAAACTTAAACGTGATCATGACGTGAGTGTACTGTTGCCTTTGAAATCCCATATGCATTCGCATAGAGATGCTATAGATATCGCTGTCCGCGAAAACGCTTGGATTATCGTCGAAGAACAAAAACGCGAAGACAACAATTTTCTGCTTTTTCGCCGTAAAGTAACGGCAGTAAACGATATGGACCTGTGGGACTCATGTAAAACAAAACATGACACGTTTGTTTCACACGACTTATACTGGGACGCGAAAACAGAAACTTACGAAGAACATTTTTTTGTTCTGGGATCTACGCGCAGATATTCCGACCCTCGTGTGGCGATAGCCCGCTATAAACTCAGGGCCAAAATCGAAGAGAGGTTCCGGCAATTTAAGCGCGACTGGTACATTTCAGAATTTCCTTCGCCAAATGAATCTCTTCTGGAAAGCCACGTTGCGTTCACGCTACTAACTTACTCTTTATTGCAGTTTTACCTAAGAAGAAAGGATCTTCGCAATCAAACCAACAAAATGATGACGTCTCTCAAAATGCAGGAGCGACTAGGAAATGACTCCGTCATTATTTACAGTGGGCCATCATATGCCGTACTTAATCTCGACGATTATACGTCGAAAATTGCAGGAATGGACGAAGGTCCACGTCAAAAACTTAAAATTCTCATGGAGGAGCAAAAAAAACAGCGACTCAATCAAACGCCAGTATAATTTCGCAATCTTGTAGCCGAATAACACATGCCATGTGGCTCGCATTCACCGCTGCGCCCACCTAAAAAACCTCTAACTACTAAAAGAGTTTGGGATAAATTTGCAGACCCGAATATCTAAGCTCGTCATTTTTTTAGTGTCTGAATTACAG
>JAYTTL010000350.1:0-1032 GCA_043745325.1 Actinomycetes bacterium | reverse complement strand
CAGCAACAGCTGCAGCCCAAGATGCAGCAGATGCTGTAGCGGGCCTTTCAGTTCAGGTCTCTGAATTGGTAGCAGGTTTGTCAGCACAGATTACGGCTCAAAAGTCGGCAATCCGTGCCCTAACTAACCTAGTAATCAAAATCCAGAAGGCTCTGGCCAAGAAAAAGAAGAAGTAAGGTATTGGCTTAATTGCCTCTACTGATCTGATAAAGATCTAGAACCGAAACCCGGTTCCCTCTACGGAGGGGACCGGGTTTCGGCCTTTATGGCCGTTGTTAAGTACTCTTGGGGGCATGTTGGATACACGAAGCAGAAAACTTTTGGGCAATGTAGTACTCATTGCGGTTGTATCGGTTACATTGATAGTGGCGCCGTACACATTGGTAGATCCCATAAATCTACCGAAAATGGTAGTGCTTGCGTTTTTTTCAATTCTCGCCCTATCCTTTGTTGCTCCTAGTATTAGAAATCTATTTAGTTCTAACTCTAAATTTAGAATACTGATCTTGCTCCTCTTACTATTTGTTCTTCATATAATTCTTGTTCTCCTCTTTTCAGGGGCCAACTTTGGCGGACAGTTTTATGGCACGTTTGGCCGCAATACGGGTGCACTCGCATATTTGTCACTCGCCCTACTACTTCTGTGTTCTTCGATAATATCCGATAGCGATTTTCTTAAGAGATTCATCACCATGGCTCTGATTGTTGGAGCGATATTGATTGTTTATGGCAATATCCAATATTTAGGGCTTGAGCCATTTCCATTTACAAATGCCTATACAGTAAATGCACCGATTGGAACATTTGGTAATCTAGATTTTCAATCGGCTTTTATGGGTCTGATTGCCGTAGTCGCTTTTACGTTGGCATTAAATAATGGTTTTAGACTTCACATAAGACTGGGACTGGCATTAGTGGGTCTTACCTCAGTGGTCGGAGTTTATGAGACGCATGCCAAGCAGGGGTATCTCAACTTTATTGCTGGATCCGGCGTTGTTTTCATTCTTTGGTGTTTTATGACAGGACGCAAAA
>JAYTTL010000349.1:0-1035 GCA_043745325.1 Actinomycetes bacterium | reverse complement strand
GGCTGGATTTCTGACCCACTCACTGACTTTTATGAAGTTAAATAACTCTCTAACTTTGGATGTTGGGCTCTGCTCGATCTATGCCAATGAGGTTGCTGAACTTTTCCTTGGAACAAAGGGAAAGAGTGGATTGTGGTCTTGGAAGAAGATCTCATCTGCGCCTCTGGATGTAAATGGAGCCGGTGTCTTCATTATCACGGATAAGTTCAGTACTGGACAAATGGTCCGTATCATGGTGAACGGGGTAATTCAAATGGAGAGTGATGTTTAAAACTAAGAAAGGTTGAATTGCTACGTTCTATGTGTCGCTATGTGTACTCCGATAATGTTCGCCAACTTCACCTCGAGAAGTAGATTTAGTTAGTACAAAGATTTTCATTAACTCCTGACGAACTGTTGATTCTGAGTAGCCGATGAGTTCACTAATATCATGGTTAGTTCTACCCTCAGCGATTAATCTTGATATGAGTAGTTGACGTGGCAAGAGCTCCTCAGAATCAAGAGCTGCTAAATGTGGTATGTCACGTTCAACTTTTCGAGCAACTGAATTAAAATCTCGACTCGCATAAACTGAAAGTGCGAAAATATCGCTGACTGCCTTCAAAAAATCTAAATTGACATTGCCTACATTGGAATTAGCTTTACAAAAAATTGCAAATGCTGCAACAGGGGTAGCTGAAAGCGAAATGGGAACTGCGAATAGTGATTTTCCGTTCGACAGCATCGGAAAATTAGCCAGTAATGGGTACTCGTCAATGAATTTCGGATCTTCGGTGATCAGAATAATTTTGCCGGACTTTATCGATTCAGAGATTGGTAAGTGCTCATATAGACTGTATGTACCAGCAATTTCCCTTCTAATTTGCCCATCGATGCCAAAAGTATCTACGATAATAAATTCATTTCCATCGGTTAACTCGAAGAGTATTATTGATTCGCACTCTAATTCTCGAAAAGTCACAAAAACAAGGTGGGTTAATATCGCAGAGAGTGAGTGGTTCTTATTTGATAGAAAAGTAACAAACTCTGATATTT
>JAYTTL010000348.1:0-1035 GCA_043745325.1 Actinomycetes bacterium | reverse complement strand
TCCTTTTATGATTGGTATGCCGACCTTCCAGTTGCATCTCCGCAAGTATTTGGCGACCAAACCGATGTACCAGAATCGGCCGATTGGTTTAACTCCTCATATTTAATTATGTGGGGTTCGAATGTTCCGGTAACTCGTACCCCTGATGCCCACTTCATGACAGAGGCCAGGTACCGTGGTCAAAAAGTAATTGCAATTAGCCCCGATTATGCCGATAACACCAAGTTTGCCGATGAATGGGTCGCACCACATCCAGGCACAGATGGCGCACTCGGTATGGCAATGGGACATGTTATTTTGAAAGAGTTTTTTGTTGATAAACAAACGCCCCGATTTACTGAATATGTAAAAAAATTCACTGATCTTCCATATCTAGTCTCACTCCGTGAAAAAGATGGTGCATGGGTACCTGATAAATTTCTTGTTGCATCAGACTTAGGCGACACATCGGATGGTTCAAAGTTTAAGACCGTTGTGCTCGATTCAGCTGATGGTCAAGCGTATGTACCCAACGGATCTTTAGGCCATCGCTACAACGATGATTCAATGGGAAAATGGAATTTAGATTTAGAGGGTGTAGATCCACTTCTAAGCGTATATGGTCGAGATGATGCAACTGCTGCATCGATTCTTCTGCCTCGTTTTGATATGGGACAGAGAGAATCAGAGAGCGGAGGAGTACTTAATCGCGGGGTTCCAACGATTCACATTGGTGATAAAAAAGTCACAACAGTTTTCGATTTAATGCTGGCACAGTATGGCGTTAGTCGCGAAGGACTCGACGGTGATTGGCCCAATGATTACACCGATACAACTCCTTACACGCCGGCATGGCAAGAGGAGATTACAAATGTTCCGGCGGCACAAGCTATTCGCATTGCGCGCGAGTTCGCACAAAATGCCGATGAGTCCAAGGGCCGTTCAATGATTCTGCTTGGAGCAGGAACAAATCACTGGTTCCACTCCGATACTATGTATCGAACTTTCTTAGCTCTTGTTACTTTAACTGGCTGCCAAGGCGTCAATGGTGGGGGA
>JAYTTL010000347.1:0-1036 GCA_043745325.1 Actinomycetes bacterium | reverse complement strand
CGTTACTCGAAAGGGGTTGATGGCAATCTATCTTGAGGCCATCGATTCGGTAATTGAAACTAAACGTGCAGAGGCAATTGGCCAATTTGATTTATTTGGAGGTGAATCAATGAGTCAAGTCGCATCTCTAGATTTAGAAATCCCAACCGGTGAATGGGACAAGTCGATGTTGCTCAGTTATGAGCGCGAGATGCTTGGGCTTTATGTATCCGATCACCCGCTATTTGGCGTCGAGCATGTTTTGAGAGCAAATACCGACATGACTATCAGCCAACTTGCCGACGATGGAGCTCGAAATGAAGCCATTGTGACAATCGGCGGATTGATTACCGGCGTTACACGCAAAGTTTCAAGGCAAGGGGCTTCATGGGCAGTTGTGACGTTGGAAGATCTTGAAGGTTCTCTGGAAGTTCTCTTCTTCTCAAATACATACAACCAATATTCGATGGCACTTACTGAAGATCGCATAGTCACAATTCGAGGAAGAGTTGATAGGCGCGAAGATACGTTGCGCTTTACCGCTATAGAAATGTCAATGCCTGATATTTCGATGGGGCCTTCTGGCCCGCTAGTGATTTCTCTGCCAATGTCTCAATGCACACCACCAATTGTCGAGCGTATAAAGGAGATTTTACGTTCGCATCCGGGAAAGCGCGAAGTAAATCTTCACATTCTGGACAATGGAGTAACAACTTTAATGAAAATTGATGCTCAGATTACTAATTCACCCAGTCTGAGCGCAGATTTAAAATCGATCTTAGGCCCTAACTGCCTGGTCTAACTGCTGCTATGTAATCGCGCATCAACCCGCGTGCTTTCCCCATTAGAATTATACGGTGATTCGTACAGTAGATTTGCGAGGTCGAGCTTTATCAAAGGCTGGCTATCAAAGTGAACTCCCTCGCGCGGTGCTCGATATAGTCGAAGCGATGCGCTTGATTGAGCCGATATTAGCGCGAGTAAAAAATGGTACTGAATCCGATTTATTGGATTTAGCCCAAGAGTTTGATGGAGTCAGACCCTTAAGTATTCGAGT
>JAYTTL010000346.1:0-3907 GCA_043745325.1 Actinomycetes bacterium | reverse complement strand
AATAGTTAACTGTATTTAGAATTATTCACGTATGTGCATGAATCCGATAGGAGAAGGTACCCTTACGCCATGACAATGAAGGCTATTCGAGGAGCAATTCAGATTAGCGAGAACACGGTCGATGCGATACACGATGGTGTTAAAGAGCTCATCTCTACCATTATGCGCGCCAACTCGCTCACCCCTGAAAGCGTAATCTCGGTCATTTTCACCTCAACCCCGGATCTAACGGCAGCTTTTCCGGCAAGTGCCTGCCGCGAAATCGGTTTTGAGTCCGTGCCTCTTATCGGCGCCGTGGAAGTCGATGTACCAGGTGCGCTAGCGCGTGTCGTTCGTGTCATGGTTCACTGCGAAAGTAGGGCATCCGCGATCTCAGTTTCTCACATATATCTCCATGGTGCCCAATCCCTGCGCCGGGATATTGCCCAATAATGCTTGAACAAGTCCGCATTGTTGGCGCTGGATTAATTGGAACCTCTATCGCCTTAGCGCTTTCGGCCCACGGTGTTCGGGTGGAGCTCGTAGATATCAATCCGGCAGCGGCCAACCTTGCCAATGATTTAGTGGGAGCCTCTCACGTAGAGAGCCCCGATCTAGTGATTTTCGCGCTTCCCACAAGCAGACTTCCATTAGTCATTGACCAAGAATTTCTACTAAATCCAAACTCTACATTTATGGATGTTGGTAGTATAAAAACTGAGGCTATAGCGCACGTTAAGAGTTCAAATCTGCCTCTCGGGCAGTTTGTTCCCACACATCCGATGGCGGGTCGCGAAATAGGGGGAGCGCGTGCTGCCCGCGCCGATCTTTTCGAGGCGAGGACGTGGGTGCTTACCCCAACTCTTGAGTGTCGTTCGCAGGCGAAGAGAACGGTTGGAGAGTTGATAGAGCTTTTAGGGGGACAGGTGCTCACCTTACCCGCCGATGAGCACGATCGAGCAGTTGCCCGAACCTCGCACCTGCCTCAAATAAGCGCAGCTCTCTTGGCCGCGAGTTTAAGACAGGCACCCTCGGCGTGGCTGGAGCTCTCAGGTCAAGGTCTTCGCGATACCACGCGCATCGCAGAGTCGGACCCGAAACTCTGGAGTGAGATTATTTTTTTAAATAGAGTTGAAATCGAAGTTTTGTTAAAGGAGCTTCATGGCGAACTTGGCCGCTTCATTGAGTCAATCAATGATCAAAGCGCTATAGAAAGCTTTCTTGAAGGCGGCGTCGAAGGGCGGAAGTTGATTCCGGGAAAACATGGTGGCAAAGCGCGTGCATATACTCATCTACCAATTGTTATCGATGATAAACCGGGGCAGTTAGCAGCGATTTTTAATGAGTGCGCGGCGATTCAAGTAAACGTAGAGGATCTTTCGATAGAGCACTCTCCAGGACAGTTGAGCGCACTTATTACGCTATCTCTCTCTTCACGAGATGCAATTTCTTTATCTAAGCATTTATCCGAAGTTGGTTGGAATGTTCATCCCATTCTTAAATAGAAGTAGGCTCACGACATGGGTTTAGTTGTTGCGATGGATGGCCCGAGTGGCGCGGGGAAATCTAGTGTTTCACGGGCAATTGCTATCCGAGCTGGATGGAGTTATTTAGACACGGGCGCGCTGTATCGAGCGTTAACGTGGATTGCCTTGGAGAATGGTTTGGAAAACGCCGCACAGATTCTCCAGGCGATGAAAAAATCTCCCATCCGCTTTGTATGCGATCCGCACGATCCCGCTATTTTTGTCGGTGATATTCAAGTTACTCACGCCATTAGAGGAAATTCAGTTAATGAGAATGTGAGTCGTATCAGTGCAATGCCAGAGATTCGCCATGCACTTTTAGGCATACAGCGCTCAATTATTGATAGCACGGAAAAAGGAATTGTTGTCGAGGGGCGAGATATCGCAACTGTCGTTGCACCTGAAGCGGGTCTGAAAATTTATTTAACCGCTGATTTAGATGCTCGCACGATTCGCCGTGAAATTGAAGTCGATGACAAAACCATCGATGTGAGAAGTTCACTGGATGCCCGTGATCTCATTGATTCGACACGGGAAGCCTCGCCGCTGTCAATAGCGCGTGATGCCGTTGAAGTAGATTCAACGTATCTCAATCTTGATGAGACCATCGAGCGCATTTGGGAACTGCTTCGGGAGCGCTCATTATTGGGGCTTCCTATTGTTGCAATTTTGGGCCGCCCAAACGTAGGTAAATCAACGTTAATTAATCGATTTATTGGTCGCCGTGAAGCCATCGTTGAAGATGTTCCGGGAGTTACGAGAGATCGCGTCCACTATGAGTGCGAATGGGGCGGCCGACGCTTTATTGTCATGGACACAGGCGGTTGGCAGGCAAAGCCAGATGGGCTAGCAATTCAAGTTAGTGCGGGTGCTGAAATTGCAATGATGGAGGCCGACGTGTTGGCTTTTGTTGTTGATGCACAAGTTGGCGCGCTAGATGAAGATGACGTTTTAGTTACGCGACTGAGAAAAGCTAATAAACCTTTAATACTTATTGGAAATAAAGTAGATGGTGAGCGCGAAGAGTTACAGGCCCACGGACTGTGGAGTCTGGGACTAGGTGAACCATATTTTGTTTCAGCACTTCACGGTCGTGGTAGCGGGGATCTCTTAGATCATATTGTTGCAGAACTTCCTGAAGTCGGTGGAGCGCAAACTCACGATGGATTTCGCAAAGTTGCACTCATCGGTCGTCCTAACGTTGGAAAGTCCTCGCTCCTGAATGCTTTGGCAGGAGAGAATCGATCATTAGTCGATGATGTCGCAGGAACCACGCGCGATCCAGTGGATGAGTTAATTGACTTTGGTGGGTCGACCTGGCGATTTATCGACACTGCTGGTTTAAAAAAGCGCGCCAATCAAGCATCGGGTACCGATTATTACGCATCACTTCGAACGCAAAGTGCATTAGAGCGTTGTGAAGTCGCCGTTGTTGTTCTGGATGCATCTGAGACAATCACCGAACAGGATCTTCGCGTAATAACGATGGTTGAAGAGGCTGGTAAAGCGATGGTCATCGTTATGAACAAGTGGGATTTAGTCGATGAAGAGCGACGAGATCAACTCGATCGCGAAATCGATAGACATCTCGATCAAGTCGAGTGGGCGCAACGCGTCAACGTTGCTGCCAAGACGGGATGGCATCGTGATCGTTTGGCTCCAGCGATTCGAACCGCTCTGGAGAGTTGGGAAAGACGCGTACCAACGGCGAAGTTGAACTCATTCCTTGGCGCACTCATTGGAGCAACACCTCCGCCTGTTCGTGGGGGCAAGCAGCCAAAGATTTACTATGCAACTCAAGCGGGCATAGCACCACCTAAATTTGTAGTTTTTTCTAGTGGTTGGATAGAGGCCTCCTATAGGCGCTTTATCGAGCGTCGGCTACGAGAAGAGTTTGGTTTTCCTGGAACGCCCGTACAAGTTGCCATCAGAGTCAAAGAGCGAGATTAAGGGTGAGGCCGCCGCTGATTACTGTTCCCAATGGCCTCACACTTCTGCGATTCCTAGGTATTCCGCTATTTATATATTTGACGTTGAAACTGCAGGCCGATGGTTGGGCGATTGTGGTTTTGGCGATCGGGGGAGCGACGGATTACTTTGATGGAAAATTAGCTCGCGCATGGAATCAGACATCGAGATTCGGAGAGTTAGCAGATCCTGCAATAGATCGACTCTATATTTTGGCAACACTTATCGTTTTTTTAATCCGCGATATCGTGCCAGCTTGGATGATTCTCCTGCTAATTCTCAGAGATGTTATTTTAGGGGTTTTCACGATTGCTCTTGCACGCTTGAACCATCCTCCTTTGAGTGTGACTTATCTGGGCAAAGCTGCGACCTTTAATCTTCTCTATGCCTTTCCATTTCTGCTTTTGGCGCAAAACGAATCTGTGATCGGCGAT
>JAYTTL010000345.1:0-1044 GCA_043745325.1 Actinomycetes bacterium | reverse complement strand
AATCGAGGTTGCCTACAGAGGCACCGCAAAGGGCTATGTCCTCCTGAAAAATGGCCGAGTAAATTACATCGCGAGAGAGTTAGGCTCTCTAATGAGATTGGTTTTCGCGTCTTAAGAAATTAAAGAACATTTACGGAACTCCTAACGCAGCCTTCAACTCGTTTTCAGTAATCCCAAGTTTTTTCGCTGCGGTTGAGAAATTTGGGGGTGGTGCGCCTAGTGCTTTTTTTAACTGCTGCTCAGTGATTCCTAACTTCTTGGCTGCTGCGCTCAAGTCAGGACCTTGACCTGCGCCTTGAGGACCACCCGGTGCACCCCCAGTTTTGATAAAGCCCGCTGCAACTGTTCCGACGAACTGTCGTGCAATGTATGGGAATGTGCTTGTAATGATGTAGCAATAGGTTCCTTTTGGAAATTCTGGGGTTACTTGAAATCTTCCATTTGCAGCATCTAGATCACCACTGCTGGCTACATATTCAAAATCTTGGGTGTAATCACCGTTGTATGTGCCATCAGGACCGGTTGGACGAACTCCCTTTTTCAATTGGTAAGAAGATTTTAGGGTCATGAAGGAACTCTTATTGTCTTTAGCTTTTATATAACCGCGATCAAGATAAATAGGGAACCCATCTGGACCCCAGCCAATGAGTGAAGAGTGCCCGCTTCGAGCGACTATTTCACTTAAACCAATTGGTGTTCCGTGATAATGATAAGTACCGGTGGGTTGAACATGGGCGTTATTTGAATCTAGGCCGAGGTTTAAAAATGAGTTGAATGCTTCAACGTTCCAACCACTTGATGGATCGTTGTTGTAATGTTCGGCAGTTCCTGGATCGAATACAACACCATTAATTGCCACCCCAGAAGCTGCTCCCATAATTAATTTTGGAACGCCTTGTTTTGGCACCGAAGGGATTGAATAATCCTGTTTTTGCGCTGAAATTGTGTTTGGGTTTCCCGAGTTTGGGAAAGTCCCAGTTTTATGATTTGGAATTCCATTTGAAACTATTCGTCTAACTCCATTCTTAACCGTAACGCTTACTT
>JAYTTL010000344.1:0-1050 GCA_043745325.1 Actinomycetes bacterium | reverse complement strand
CCGGCCAATTCAACGGGATATCTCTCGTACCTACCGCTTGGTGGCTTAATAATCCCAATAATAGCGATTCGCAGTGGCCTTGCGCGGGTAATTAATCGTCTGGATGGCGATACATCGCTAGTGCCTTTGGCACGTATTCTCTTTGCCTTTTTCTACACCGCACTCGGAACTCTCGTTGCCTACTTTAGTTCAACGACATCGGTGAAACCCAATTGGTACTCAGCACCGATTTTCTTATTCGCTATAACGTTAATGTGTGTGGCCACGGTGGGAAGGCGTCTTGTGTTTGGCGCTCCCATTCACTATGGAACAAGAATTATTGCATTGTTGCTCGGCATTGCAGCAATAGCTCTTGGTATCTCAATCTTTATTAATCTCGCTACAGTTCAAAATTTAAATCTAGTGTTAGAGCCCGGAATTATCGGTGGGTTACTACTCTTATTATTAAATATTCTCTACCTACCAAATGCAATTATCGCGACATTAGGATATTTTTCTGGCACTGGATTTGCGATTGGCGCCGGTTCAATGGTCGCGCCATGGAGTTTTCATTTAAATTCAATTCCAGCATTTCCATTATTAGGTGCACTTCCACACGGCATTTTTTACTGGGCCTTAATTGGAATCACGGTCGTAGTTCTAAGCGGGGCGTTATTAGTAAGTTGGACCGTTGCCTTAAATATTCGCGTTCTGGTTCAATCAATTGTGGTTTCAGTTCTACTTTTAGCGGCAATTGCATATGTAGGCAGTGGAGCATTGATCACTGATGCAATGTCGGCGATGGGAGTTTCTCCTTGGAAATTTACTCTCAGTATTAGTGCGGAGTTAATACTCGGGGCGATTCTTGCGTTGTATGTTCCTCGAATAGGAAGACGTTAATGTCTCACCGCATCATCATTTTGGCATCTGGAACTGGAACACTTGCACAAGCCATTATTGACGCACAAGATTTAGATATTGAAATTGTTTTGATAGTGAGCGATCAAGTGAAAGCTCAAGTTTTAATGCGCGCCGTTGAAGCAGGAATCGCAAGTGAGGTTATTCCAATGA
>JAYTTL010000343.1:0-47426 GCA_043745325.1 Actinomycetes bacterium | reverse complement strand
GGCGCGCCGAGATATCTTTATAGTCATCAAAGCCTAAAATTGCATCGGCTTCGGGTAATGCGTTAGCTAACTCTTGTCCATATCGCTCGGCCATGCATCCAACTGCGACCACGGCCCGCGTTGTGCCATGGCCTTTGAGCGAATGTGCCTCTAAAAGAGCGTCAATAGAGTCTTTTTTGGCTGATTCGATAAATCCACACGTATTAACCAATGCAACTTCAGCCGATTCAACATCGTTGACTAATATCCAACCATCGGCGGCCAACCGGCCAGCGAGCTCCTCGGAATCTACTTCATTTCGTGAGCACCCTAAAGTGACAACTGCAACTGTACGATTCATTGCCCAAATCTTATCGTGTTATGAATTAACTCCATACGAGACGCTTACTACTGCACCATTTGCTCCAATGGCGGGGACTGCTTTGCCATTTACTTGTAAATCGACTCCCCCTGCGTTACCTATCCTCAAATCTAGTCGCTCACTAGTTGTGTATGTCTGAACAAAACCCTTGGAAATCTCACCACTAAATAGAGTTCGACCCGAAGCATCTGATACAAACAGCCACGTCTTTGCTCGCACCGCATTCACTATGACTTCGACACCGATGCCCGTTGAAAAAGAGTCGACTGGCTTGACAGGTGGACTCTGCAAAGAAGTTGCCGAGGGCGATGCACTGGCACTTGCTGTAGGAGTCGCAGAGACTGTCGGAGATTGGCTCGCAGTTGCCACAGGAGTTGGATTTGCCGTAACAGCGGGTATAACAATCGTAGGATTAGAATTTGAATTATTTGATAATACGATTTGGATACCACCAACTATTGCAAGTGAAGCAATAGAGATCGCAATCAGCACTTTCCATGAAACTTGTCGTCCGCTTTTAGGTTGACGCATAACATTAGTCTCAATTAACAGAGATTGCATCGAACGTTCTTCACCTCTTTGTTCAAGGTCAAAGACTCTTAAAAACTCATTTTCATCACTCTTGAGTGCCCGAGCAATATTGCGCACATGGCCGCGGGCATAGGTATCTCCGCCGCAATGAGAAAAATTATCGGCTTCAATCTCTCTCAAAAGTGTCAAACGGATATTGGTTGCTTGTGCTAATTCATCGATAGAAACGGAGGCATCTATTCGTGCCTTCACTATCAAGGAACCGAGCGACATGCGTGACTTCCTTAGAATGAAAACCGTTAAAGATCAGGCTTAATTATAGAACTTATATGTTGATCTTGAGTAGTAAAAGGGAGGATTGGATTTGAACAACTAGGGTCAATTGGAATCAATAACCGCGGAGGGTTGCTAATACTGAATCGAGTTCGTCGGCTTTGACCATTACTACACGGGCTTTGGAGCCTTCTGAGGGCCCAACAATTCCGCGAGACTCCATCAAATCCATCATTCGCCCAGCCTTTGCAAAACCGATGCGCAGTTTTCGCTGCAACATCGATGTAGACCCGAACTGTGTGGTGACAACTAATTCGACTGCTTGACAGAGAATATCTAAATCATCACCAATCTCTTTATCTACCAACTTAAAGTTGTTTACCGGTGCCGTCACATCATCCCGATATCTTGGCCTCAGTTGTTTCTTAACATGGGCTGTCACCGCTTCAATCTCACGCTCTGAAACATAAGCGCCTTGAATGCGTATGGCACGACTGGCACCCATTGGAATAAATAGAGCATCACCTTGACCCACCAATTTTTCAGCACCCGGTGTATCCAAGATGACTCGACTATCGGCCAAAGAACTTGTAGCAAAAGAAAGACGAGAAGGAACATTTGCTTTTATTAAGCCCGTGACTACATCAACTGATGGACGTTGGGTCGCCAAAACTAAGTGAATACCAGCAGATCGAGCCAACTGAGTAATACGCACTACCGACTCTTCAACCTCTTTTGCTGCCACAATCATGAGGTCTGCAAGTTCATCAATAATTACTAATAAATAGGGATACGGCTCCACCGTACGGTCACTACCTTCGGGTGGAACTACCTTTCCTGCACGTACGGCCTTATTGAAATCATCAATATGTCTAAAACCAAAAGTGGAGAGATCTTCATAACGTAAATCCATTTCACGTACGACCCACGTAAGTGCATCCGCAGCTTTTTTGGGGCTCGTGATAATTGGCGTTATTAAATGCGGAATTCCTTCATAAGCCGTCAACTCAACGCGTTTAGGATCAATTAAGACTAAACGAACGTCGTCAGGAGTTGATCGGACAAGAATTGAAATAATCATTGCGTTAATCATTGAAGATTTTCCAGCACCCGTTGCACCAGCAACAAGAAGATGTGGCATCTTTGCAAGGTTGGCACAAATGAAGTTGCCTTCAACATCTTTCCCGAGGGCAACTAACATTGGATGATGATCTTGACCTGCTACCGAAGAGCGAAGGACATCGCCCAATGCAACTATTTCACGGTCTGCATTAGGAATTTCAATTCCCACCGCAGATTTGCCGGGAATTGGTGAGAGAATACGAACATCTCCACTTGCAACGGCATAGGAGATATTTTTTGCAAGGGCGGTAATACGCTCAACTTTTACTGCGTTGCCTAGTTCTATCTCATAACGAGTCACAGTGGGGCCACGCATAAAGCCAGTGACTTGAGCATCGATTTCAAACTGTGAAAAGACTTCAGTCAATGCAGCAACTACGACTTCATTAGCTTTGCTTTTTGCCTTTGCAGGTGGGCCAGATCTAAGCAAATCAGCTGGCGGAAGTTCATATGTTGAGTCTGGGGTCAATAAAAGTTGCTCGGGTCGCTTATTTGAATGGGTTATTAGGGGTGAAATCGGAATTGGAACGGTAAATTCCTCATCAAAACTCTCCTCGTCTAACTCTTCGTCATCTGGTTCTTGATCATTCCAGGCCGCCACGATTGGTGATTCAAATGCCGGTGTATCGCTTACTTCAAACGCTTCGACATTGGTGCGCCGCTCTGGACGCTTTGACCAGAGCCACGACGAAGTTACGCCAATTTGTTTGAATACGCTTCCTACCGAAGTTGCAGTGACAACAAGCAAACCAAAGATGAAGAGAATTACTAAAACCGGATAAGTAAGCACCGACGTCATAGCCGCAACTAATGGTGTTGTAACTCCATATCCAATCCACCCGCCACCATGTCGCATTGCTGTTGCACCTGTACCGATAGAGCCATTGAGTAAATGCGCAAGTCCTGTAGAAGATATAAGCAGGGCGAGGGTACCGACGACAACTCGCCCAATAGCTCTTTTGTCTTGCGGGCTTCTAAATAATTTAATTGCGAAATAAGTCAGTGCAATCGGTGTAACAAAACCAATCCGACCAAAACCACCGAAAATAAAAGCGTAAACGCCGTGGCTCAGAATATTATCGGCGTGAAACCACGCACTAGCACTTGCAATAAGCGCAAGAATTAATATTAAAAAAGCGATTCCATCGCGCTGATGCGCCGGATCTAAATCTCGTGCCCCGCGAGCTACAAATCGGATACTACTTCCAAGAGTTTTGGCAATAAATCGCCAGATTGCGACTAATCCTCGGGCCAGAGCACCACCAACGGTGCCAGTCTTGCTCTTGGATCTCTTACGTTTAGCCACACTGACAATCCTAAAGGATGCACAATTTTCACTTGGCTAGGCTCGCCGCGTTTAGACCTCAATAACAACGGGAATGATCATCGGTTTCCTGCGATGTTTTCCACCTACCCAGCCACCAACTGTTTTGCGCACAATTTGTGAAAGTTGATGTGTTCCATTGATGCCATCAACTACGGCGGTCGCTAAAGCCTTCTCTATCTTAAGTTTAACATCATCAAAAAGCGCCATATCTTCATTAAAACCGCGTGCGTGTATATCCGGACCCGCAACTATTTTTCCGCTTTGTGAATCAATAACTACAATAACTGAAATGAATCCTTCTTCACCCAAAATCCGTCGATCTTTCAATGACATTTCAGTAATATCACCAATACTCTGTCCATCAACATAAACAAAACCACAAGGTACTGCGCCTACTACTGAAGCCTCGTGGTCTATAAGATCGACAACGATTCCATTTTCAATTATTAATGCATTACTGCGCTCTACTCCAGAGGAAATTGCAAGTTCGGCGTTTGCCTTTAAATGTCGCCACTCACCATGTATCGGCAAAACATACTTAGGTTTGACAATGTTGTAGCAGTACAAGAGCTCGCCAGCTGCTGCATGTCCAGAGACATGAACCATGGCATTTGCTTTATGAACAACTTTTGCACCAAAACGTGTCAGTTCATTAATAATTCTAAAGACTGAGTTTTCATTTCCTGGAATAAGCGAGGATGCCAAAATTACGGTATCGCCCTCACCCACTCGAATTTGATGATCTCCATTAGCCATGCGCGCAAGCGCTGCCATTGGCTCACCCTGTGAACCCGTGCAGATTAAAACCACATTGTCATCAAAAGAGTCGAGATTCTTCACATCCATTAATACGCCTGCAGGTACGGTTAAATAACCCATATCTTCGGCAATCTTCATATTGCGCACCATCGAACGGCCAATAAAAACAACTTTACGGCCATGAGCAGCTGCAATGTCGATTACTTGCTGGACGCGGTGAACATGAGAGGAAAATGACGCGACAATAACGCGACGCTTTGTTGATGCGATTACACGATTTAGTGCGGGCATAATTTCGCGCTCAGATGGTGTGAATCCAGGAACATCGGCGTTCGTTGAATCAACAAGGAATAGATCGACACCTTCTTGGCCAAGGCGGGCAAAAGTTCGCAAATCTGTAATACGCCCATCCAATGGAAGTTGATCCATTTTAAAATCACCAGTGTGCAAAATTCGACCTGCTTGCGTATTGATAACAACTGCCAGTGCATCTGGGATGGAGTGGTTAACTGCCACGAATTCGAGTTCAAATGGACCGACATCTTCATGTCCACCTTCACGAACTTCACGCGTAAGTGGTGATATACGGTGCTCTTTTAATTTTGCACTCACTAATGCCAAAGTCAGCGCTGAACCATACACTGCAATATCGCCACGTTCGCGAAGCAGATATGGCACTGCGCCGATGTGATCTTCATGGCCGTGGGTTAAAAATAATCCAACAATATCGCTGAGGCGATCACGAATATATGAAAAATCAGGCAATATTAAATCGATACCGGGCTGTGTGTCTTCGGGAAATAACACACCACAATCGACAATGAGAAGTTTTCCTTTAGTTTCAAAGACCGTCATATTGCGGCCAATTTCGGCAAGCCCACCTAAGGCCACGATGCGCAAGCCGCCGGCGGCTAACTTAGAAGGAAGACCTAAATCTGGATGGGGATAATTCATTATTAAATTGCAACGCCGCCGGCGCGCAGATCATCGCGCAACTGGGAAATTTGCGCATCAGTTGCATCAACGAGGGGAAGACGTGTGTGTCCGCCAGGTAGGCCCATAAGAGTTAGCGCAGCCTTAGACATAATTGCGCCTTGCGTTCGAAACGTTCCGGTAAATACGGGAAGAAGTTTTTGATGTATCTCAAGTGCGCGCACGGGGTTTCCATCAAACCACGCGTTGAGCATGGCTTTCAAATCTGCTCCCACGGTGTGTCCGCAGACTGAAACAAAGCCGACCGCTCCAACGGATAGAAGTGGCAAATTCAAAATGTCATCACCAGAGTAGACCGGAATCCCACATCGCTTGATGACCCATGATGTTGCGGCAACATTTCCCTTGGCATCTTTAAGCGCCACGATTGAGGGGTGTTCAAAGAGTTCAACTATTGTGTCGGATTCAATCTCTACCCCGGTTCGACCAGGAATGTCGTAGATCATCATGGGAAGGCCCGTTGCATTAGCCATCGCTAAAAAATGTGCCTTGATTCCAGCTTGTGGGGGCTTGTTGTAATATGGAGTCACAACCAAAATACCATCGGCGCCCGCGGCTTCAGAGCGCTTGGCCTGGTTAATGGAATAATCGGTCTCATTATCACCGGCACCAGAGACAACTTTAATCTTTGAACCGACGGCTTTCTTGACTACTTTTATAATCTCTTCTTTTTCAGAGGATTTCGTCGTAGGGGCTTCACCAGTTGTGCCGTTAACAACGATGCCGTCATGGCCGGTTTGGACTAAGTGATCGGCGATTTTTTCTACGCCGTTCCAATCGATACTTCCATCTTTATTAAAAGGAGTGACCATCGCGGTCAACATTCGACCAAAGGGCGCTGGAGTATTCATGAGCCTAACTCTACCCTTTTTAAGGCGCGATACGTCCTGATTTTTCAAAAGCACCGTATGTAATCGGCATTAATCTAGCGAATTCTGCCTCCATTTTCTCGGCAACCATCTCAATTTCACGTTGAGGGTAGCTCGGAAAGTGTGAACCTTCGCGCGACGTTCGAAGTGATAAAAAATTCATTAACGCACGTGCATTCATGCTTACATACATCGAAGAGTACGTTGCAATGGGCAAAACTACCCGCGCAACTTCACGGGCGATGCCGGCTTCGAGCATCTTTTGATAACTCTCATATGCTGCGATATAGGCGGTTTTCATGGCCGCAACCGAAAGTTCAAACTGTGCTTGAGTCCCATCTTCAAAGGTATAAGCACCAGTTTTTCCTACCTGCAAAAGTTTTCTAGATCTAGATGGAATATAAAAAACAGGTCGAAGTTCTCGATAACGCCCACTCTCTTCGTTGTACGAGGCGATGCGATGGCGCATGAATTCACGAAAAACAAATATTGGAGCTGAGATAAAAAAAGTCATTGATGTATGCTCAAATGGCGATCCATGACGCTCGCGCGCCAGATAGTTTATGAGGCCAGCTGAACGAGATGGATCCTCTCCAATTTCCTCCATCGACTGTTCTCCAGCCGTTGATACACGAGCGGCCCAAATAACATCGGCATCACTTGCACTGGATTTAATAAGCTCGACAGTTACATCATCACGGTAAACAATCTCTTCGGCCATAGTGTGACCCTATCTTTTGTCGCCTTGGTGGCTTCGGATTTCTAAGGCAGACTGTCTGCGTGTCCAAAGTTGAAGCCATCACAGTACGAGATTCATTGAGTGTCTCCCTCACAGTCGGCGCTTACGGCATCGCCTTCGGAGCTGCCTCGGTTGCGAATGGTTTCACAGTTTTGCAGAGTTGCCTCTTCTCCCTCCTTACCTTTTCAGGTGCATCACAGTTTGCCGTCGTGGGAGTCATAGGTGCTGGAGGCAGCGCTGTGAGCGCCATTGCAACGGCTTCACTCCTTGGTGTACGAAACGGTATCTATGGCGTAATCATGGCGCCGCGATTAAAAGTCAAGGGTTTTAAACGGGTGATTGCTGCACACATAACGATCGATGAATCCACCGGAGTTGCATTGGGTGCAGAAAAACGTAGCGAAAGTGCAATGCGACATGGTTTTTGGTTAACGGGTTTTGGTGTCTTTTTTTTCTGGAACTTATTTACATTAGCGGGGGCGCTCGGCGCCCAAGCTATGGGTGATACACGCGCATGGGGTCTGGATTCAGCGGTGCCTGCGGCATTTTTAGGTTTAGTGTGGCCCCGTCTTGAGAGCCAGCGGGAGCGAATTTTGGCAATTGCATCAATTATTTTTGCCTTAGTAATGACGCCATTTTTGCCCGCGGGTCTGCCGATTATAGGAACCGCTTTTATCGCTATCTTCGTAGGGTTACGACGATGAGTGCATTTTGGATTGCAACAATGGGCACCAGTATTATCGCGTTTATACTTAAATATTTAGGGCATTCCATACCGCAACGTTGGTTAGAAAATCCAAAGATTCAACGCATCAACGCACTTATACCTATTGCCCTATTGAGCGCACTCGTGGCTGTGCAAAGCTTTACTGAGAAAAGTAAACTAGTCATTGATCACAGGTTTGCTGGTGTGGCGGTCGCAGTTTTGGCACTCTCATTGAAAGCACCTTTCCCTGTTGTCGTTCTATCGGCCGCGCTTACTTCGGCGGCGATTTATAACTGGTTCTAGATTATTCCAAGCGAAGTAAGTTTGGCCTTCAGGTCGTTATCTGATGGCTCCGTTAAATGCGTGCCATCGGCAAATACGATTACCGGAATGGATTGCATTCCACCATTTATCTCTCTCACTTTTTCGGCCGCGGCCTGATCTGCTTCAGTGTCGATAAGTGTGTACGCGACATTGAGTTCATCCATCAAACGCTTTGAACGACGGCAATCCCCGCACCAATCGGCGCTATACATTGTGATCTGACTTTGTGACATCTTTTTCTCTCCCTTTACATAAATTTTTCAAGGCCATATGTTAGCCCTGCATGCGAAATTACATTTCTAATTCCTAGTAAAACTCCTGGCATAAAACCTGCACGATCAATGGAGTCGTGGCGGATTGTCAGGGTCTCCCCCAAGCCGCCGAGAATTACTTCTTGATGTGCAACTAACCCTCGCGAGCGCACTGAGTGCACTGGAATATCGCCCACTTTTGCTCCGCGTGCACCATCAACGCCACTTGACGTGGCATCTGGCATAGCGGCCAAGCCTGCGTCTTTGCGGGCATCACTCATTAATTGCGCCGTACGTGTTGCAGTACCGCTTGGTGCATCGATTTTATCGGGGTGATGCAGTTCAATAATTTCAGCTGATTCGAAGTATCGCGCCGCCTTTGTCGCAAACTCCATCATCAACACGGCGCCGATTGCAAAGTTAGGTGCGATTAATACTCCAACAGATGGATTTTCTTTTAGCCAACTCTCGACGCTCGCAAGCTTGATCTCATCAAAGCCAGTTGTTCCGACAACTACATTAAAACCCTTATCAATTAAGAAATCTAAGTTGGCCATGACTGCATCAGGAGTTGTGAAATCTACGACAACGTGGGTACCCGAGCCAACAAGTTGTTCGAGTGAATCACCAAGATCAAGGGCGGCGATCAATGACATACCCTGTGTGGATTCAACGGCCTTGACTACTTCGGCGCCCATGCGCCCCTTTGCACCTAAGACTGCAACATTTATCATTTCAACACCTTTTCAAACTTAGCGCTGCTTTTGAATGGACCAACGAGTGCAAGCGTAGGCGTTTTAGTTAAATACTCAGCGGCAATCTCACGAATGTCCACTTCATTAACCTTTGAAACGGCCTTCAAAATATCGTCAAAGCCCATGACGTGACCATAAACAATCTCACTTTTACCGATCCGGCTCATCCTTGATCCTGAATCCTCTTGACTTAAAACTAACGAGCCGCGAACTGCGCCTTTTGCTCGCTCAATCTCTTCATGGCTCATTCCATTTTCGGCAACATCGACTAATACTTCACGGATAATCTCTAGAACTTCAATCGCTTTAGCCGGCTTGCAACCCGCATAGAAACCGATTTGGCCACTTCCTGCAAACTGTTGGGCAAAGGCGTAAACCGAATAGGCAAGTCCTCGTTTTTCACGAATCTCTTGGAACAAGCGTGACGACATTCCGCCCCCAAGGGCCGATGCCAGAATTCCCATGGTAAAGCGGCGATCATCGTGACGCGCAACGCCCTCCATGCCATAAAACATGTGAGCCTGCTCGCTCGTTCGAGAGATTAATCCAACGGACTTGACTGGGCTCTTTTTAGCAGGGGTGTTAGGTCTTATGACAGGAACGCCCGCGACATCTAGAAAACCATCGATAGAAAGTGCGGCTTCAACCATCGCAACAACTTTTTTATGTTTGATGTTACCGGCAACGGCAACCACTAAATCCTGCGGTAGGTAGCGCTTCTTGTAATAATTAAAAACGCTTTTTCGGGACATCGTACTAATGGATTCGATCGTACCTAAAATTGGGCGACCAAGTTGAGTGTCGCCATAATAAGTCTCTGCATATAAATCATGAACGAGATCACTTGGGTCGTCATCGCGCATTGCGATCTCTTCCAATACAACTTTACGTTCGGCATCAACATCAAGGGCTGTAACGACCGATGATGTAATTAAATCCGAGATCACATCAATTGCCATGGGTAAATCAGTATCGATCACCCGTGCATAAAAGCAGGTGTACTCCTTAGATGTAAAAGCGTTCATCTCTCCGCCGACTGATTCAATCGAAGATGAAATCTCTAGCGCAGTGCGCCGCTTAGTACCTTTAAATAATAGATGCTCCAGAAAGTGGGAAGCCCCTGCAACGGCCGGAGTTTCATCCCTAGAACCAACGTTGACCCAGATACCAATGGCGGCGCTGCGTACCGAAGTAACTTCTTCAGTAACGATACGCAGGCCACTAGGTAAAACTGTGCGACTAACACTCATTTATTCGGCGCTGCTCCCGGTTGAATCAGAAGTAGCAGTGCCATCTTCCATTACTGGAACAAGAGATAACTTGCCCTTTGGATCAATCTCGCCGATTTCAACTTGAATCTTGTCGCCGACTTTCATGACCTCTTCTAAGTTTTCAATACGCTTTCCGCCATGCATCTTTCGAATCTGAGATACATGCAAAAGCCCATCTTTACCGGGCATCAATGAAATGAAGGCACCAAAGGCGGCCAACTTTACGACCGTACCTAGGTAGCGCTCGCCAACTTCAGGCATCTGAGGGTTGGCAATGGCGTTGATCTGTGCGCGCGCGGCTTCGGCCGATGGGCCATCAACTGCGCCGATATAGATCGTGCCATCATCTTCGATAGAGATATCTGCGCCAGTATCAGCTTGAATCTGGTTAATAATCTTGCCCTTGGGCCCGATTACTGCGCCGATCTGATCAACGGGAATCTTGACCGAGATAATGCGTGGAGCAAATGGGCTCATCTCATCTGGGCCATCGATTGCCTCATTCATCACTTCAAGGATCGCTAAACGTGCCTCTTTTGCTTGAAGAAGGGCGGCGGCAAGAACCGATGCAGGAATTCCATCGAGCTTTGTATCTAGCTGCAACGCAGTAACAAAATCTTTTGTGCCCGCAACTTTAAAGTCCATATCACCGAAAGCATCTTCTGCTCCAAGAATATCTGTCAACGCTACGTACTCAACTTTTCCATCGACTGTGTCAGAGATCAGACCCATTGCAATTCCTGCAACCGGTGCACGCAAAGGAACGCCTGCGTTATACAACGAAAGGGTTGATGCGCAGACTGAGCCCATAGATGTTGATCCATTTGAACTAAGCGCCTCTGAGACTTGGCGAATTGCATAAGGGAACTCTTCGCGCGTTGGAAGTACTGGAATCAATGCACGCTCGGCGAGCGCACCGTGGCCGATTTCGCGACGCTTAGGTGTACCAACACGACCAGTCTCACCCGTTGAATATGGTGGGAAGTTGTAGTTATGCATGTAACGCTTATGATTTTCAGGATTGAGAGTATCTAACTTCTGCTCCATCTTGAGCATGTTAAGTGTTGTGATTCCAAGAATCTGTGTCTCGCCGCGTTCAAATATTGCAGAGCCGTGAACTCGTGGAATAACTTCTACTTCGGCAGAGAGCGCACGAATATCACGCAGACCGCGACCATCCATACGGATCTTGTCGCGCAGTACGCGCTGACGAACGAGCTTCTTAGTTAATGATCGCAAAGCCGCTGGGACTTCCTTTTCGCGTCCCACAAACTCTGCTCCAACTGAGGCTTTTACAGAGTCGCTGACTTCGTCAATCTTTGCTTGGCGCTCTTGCTTGCCTGTTGTAGAAAGCGCGGCGGCAAGATCTGCTCCCGCAGCCTTTTCAACGGCGGCAAATACATCATCTTGGTAATCAAGAAATACAGGGAAGGCTGCAGTTGGCTTAGCAGCCACCTTTGCAAGCTCGGCCTGTGCATCACAGAGAATCTTGATGAATGGCTTCGCAGCATCCAACCCCTGTGCAACAACTTCTTCATTTGGAGTCGGTGCTCCGCCCTTAATGAGTTCGATTGTCTTAGCCGTAGCCTCTGCCTCAACCATCATGATGGCAACGTCATCTCCAGCAACGCGTCCTGCAACAACCATGTCAAAGACTGCGTTAACAACCTGCGAATGATTAGGGAATGCAACCCACTGACCATCAATTAAAGCAACGCGAACGCCTCCGATGGGGCCAGAAAATGGCAGACCTGCAAGTTGTGTTGACATTGATGCGGCGTTAATCGCGATTACGTCATACATATGATCTGGATCGAGGGCCATTACAGTCACGACGATCTGAACTTCATTGCGAAGTCCCTTTACAAATGATGGACGCAATGGGCGATCGATCAAACGGCAGGTCAGAATCGCATCTTCTGATGGGCGACCCTCACGGCGAAAGAATGATCCTGGTATACGACCAACTGCATACATCTTTTCTTCAACATCAACTGTTAAAGGAAAGAAATCAAATTGATCCTTTGGTGTCTTTGATGCAGTTGTTGCCGAGAAGATCATTGTCTGATCGTCTAGAAATACTGCTGCAGCTCCCGCTGCTTGACGCGCTAAGCGTCCTGTTTCAAAACGAATCTCTCGTTTTCCAAACTTTCCGTTATCAATGACTGCAATGGCTGATTGAACCTCTTGACCCTCCATGGGTCCTCCTTTGTTATGTGGAGATAGTTGGTTTCAACTATCTGCGCTTCGGGCCACCACACCGAGAAATAACAATGAATCTCCGATCGAAGTTCACGCACGCCTTCTTAACATACGGCACTTGCGGAAACCACTACCGAGGACCATTGATCCTCTAGTGGGTGGGTATTACTTGTGTTTAGCGGCGAATACCGAGCTTTTCGATAATCGCACGGTAGCGATTGATGTTTGTCTTTGCGAGATACTGAAGAATTCGACGGCGACGTCCAACGAGCAGCAATAAACCACGACGGTTGTGGTGGTCATGTGGGTTGGTCTTTAAGTGTGTAGTGATCTCTTCAATGCGCTTGGATAGCAAAGCGACCTGGGTCTCAGGACTTCCCGTATCAGTAGGAGTCGATCCGTACTCTGCCACGATTGCCGCGGTTGCCTCTGGTGTTAGTGCCATGCGTTCGTGCTCCTATTATTCTGATGGAAACGGGGTTTTCCGGTGTACCTCACGGAAAATCGCTTTCTCGTTGGATACAAAGGCTACCAGTGGGGCTGTGGATAGGGGAAATCGAATATCATTCGGGCCTACCGATAGGGCGCTCAGCGTTGAGATTGCACGTCTGGCCATTCATTGCTTGTAAAGCAATCAGGGAGGCGAGGAAATAGCGCAGACAAGCATAAAACAAGGCTCTTTAGGCATGCTCACATTAGGGGCTCTGGGAGTTGTTTTTGGGGATATTGGAACCAGCCCGATCTACGCGCTTCACCAATCACTTGAGACAGCCGGTTCAACCGTCTATGACATTTATGGTGTTGTCTCTCTCATTTTTTGGTCGCTCATGCTCGTCGTTTCATTGAAATACCTGACAATCGTATTGCGCGCCGACAACAATGGTGAAGGCGGAATTCTCTCTCTATTTGCGCTTCTGCCGGGCCGAGTTAGAAATTCGACAAAGGGCGCACGATATATTTTCGTAATTCTCCTCATGCTTGGTACTGCTCTCTTGGTAGTAGACGGAATGCTTACGCCAGCGATCTAAGTCTTATCGGCTACCGAAGGGATCGCAGCAATAAATCCTGGCCTTGCGCATTGGTCTGTTCCACTAACATTGTTGATTCTTGTTATTTTATTTGCCTTCCAGTACAAGGGCAGCAATGCAATAGGAGAGATTTTTGGCCCAATAATCCTTATCTGGTTTGTCACTATAGGTTTCTTAGGTTTTCAGCAGATACGGCTTCGACCTGAAGTAGTTCATGCTCTGTGGCCAAGTTATGCCATTGAATATATTGGTCAGGCGGTCATCGCTTTAAAAAATCCCGGAACCAAGGAAAATCTATTCTTTGCCCTGGCAACAAATAATTCGATGAGAGTTTACTTAGTTATTCTTGCCACTCTTGCAACAATAATCGCTTCTCAAGCACTCATCACTGGCGTCGCCTCACTTTCGAGGCAGGCAGAACGACTTGGACTCCTTCCACGAATGAAAATTATTCACACAAGCAGTGTTATTGCGGGACAAATTTATGTACCAATCGTCAATCTCATTGTTGGACTTGGCGCCATTTTTCTAGTCATTAACTTTCGAACATCGAGTGCTTTGGCTAATGCATACTCATTTGCAATCTCGGCAACAATGCTGTGGAAAAACTGAAATGGAACAAAAACGTTTTACGAATTGGAATGCCAATTTTGTTAATAGTCGATATTGCCTTCTTCCTAGCAACAGTGACGAAGATTCTAAAAGGTGCTTGGGTTCCACTTTTAATAGGCCTCTTAATAACTTATGTGATGTGGGTTTGGCGCAAAGGACAAAAGTCACTCGAGCTAGCCGTCCGGGAGCAAGTAATCACTTGGGCCGATGTTGAAAGCAATATTGCAACTGGCACCATTGCAATCATTCCAGGTACTGGCATCTATTTATCAACCACTGTGACTAAAGTTCCGCAGGCCCTTGCCGCACAATTAAAGAATCTGCACTCTTGTCCGGCGAATATTTTGATAGTTACCGTCATTCAAGGGGATGTTCCAGTTATGAGTGCTAATCCAATGCTCAAAATAGAAAGTTTGTTGAGTCATCACATGGTGCCTTAAGTGGATTAACCGAAAAAGTTTTCGCAATTCTCCACAGAAATTCCGCTACCGCCTCAACCTACTTCGGTCTACCTGAAAGTCGAGTAATTACACTTGGCATTCAAATGGATCTCTAACTGTGGGTGCGTGGGTAATTTGCGAAACTGTGAATACGTGAAACCGAGGTTAACGCTTCAAAATTAACGCATCTCCCTGGCCCCCGCCGCCACAGAGGGCTGCGACTCCGTACCCACTCCCCTTTTTCTTAAGTTCAAGCGCGACATGTAAAGCCAGTCTGGCCCCTGACATGCCGAGAGGATGACCAAGGGCTATGGCGCCTCCGTGGATGTTCACTCTGGAAAAATCAAGGTTTAATGCATTTGATGAAACAATGCCAATCGCCGCAAATGCTTCGTTAATTTCAACAAAATCAAATTGCTCTATCCCTATCCCCTCTTTTCTTGTCGCCTGCCTAATCGCATCAGAAGGCTGCTCGTGAAGTGAGGCATCGTCTCCGGCTACCATCCCCTGTGAACCAATTTCGGCTAGCCAATCGATTCCTAGTTCAATGGCTTTTTCCTTTGACATGACGACAACTGCTGCTGCGCCATCTGAAATCTGCGAAGCCGACCCCGCGGTAATAGTTCCCGATGGAGAAAAAGCTGGCTTTAACCCTGAAAGCGTTTCTCGGGAAACCCCTGAACGAACTCCCTCATCGGCCGTGAAAAGGATCATATTCCCCTTTCGATCAATGATCTCTACTGGGACTATTTCATTATCAAAAACACCTTCGGCTTGAGCCTTTGCTGCGCGAAAATGGGATTGGTATGAGAATTCATCTTGTACTTCACGGGTCAAGTTATATCGTGAATTATATTTCTCAGTCGCCTCACCCATGCCCATGTGATCGATACTGCAGAAAAGTCCATCATGGATCATTGAATCTTTCATAACGGTATCGCCAAGTTTGAGGCCGTCACGAGAATTCATTAATAAATGCGGTGCATTGGTCATAGATTCCATGCCACCTGCAACAATCACGTCATATTCATCGGCACGGATGAGTTGATCTGCAAGTGCAATCGCATTTAACCCAGAGATACAGAGCTTGTTAATTACGATTGAAGGAACATTCAAAGGAAGGCCAGCTTTAATTGCGGCCTGGCGCGCGGGACCTTGCCCAGCGCCTGCCTGTAGCGCCTGTCCCATTATGAGATATTGAATGTCGCTTGATGAAATTCCTGCGCGCTCTATCGCGGCTTTAATCACCAATCCACCTAAGTCAGATGCGCTAAAACTCTTCAACGCACCATTAAATCTGCCAATCGGAGTCCGAGCACCGGCCACGATTACTGAAGTTTTCATACCAATATATTAGCCAAAAACATCCGGCGAAACAGTTTGTAACATTTTAGGCAATGAAGCTTTGAGAGTCTTTTAACTCTCACCCACTAGCAGGCTGTAATGGATCACTTAATGTGGCACCATGTGAAGCATGGCAACAGGAATTACCTCCCCCGTGCAACGCCGTACTTCGTTGCCACTGCAGTAGGCAATGTGGAAAGCAAGGCAATATCTTCTAAGTGTCTATCTCTTGCGCGATCTAGAGGATTGGAGAATGCAGCGGAGTTGATGATGAGGGCACCAATCAAACTTTCCGTCTGAAACTGTTCACGTGCGCTGTTGTGTTAGGCTAAATCCTTTTTGAGCACGTAGCCCTCGAAGAAATCCTGACTAGAAATACCACTTCTTGAGTCACTGACTCCCGATGGAATCACATTCATATCACTTGCCAAATTGGGTAAGTCCACTAAATTAATTGTGTAATTTTGAATTTCAGCTCGCCCTCGTAGCCAAGAGTTCAATAGCAGAACAGGATCATTGTCTAATTTCATTTTTTTGAACCGGCTCCTGAGGCGACTCTTTTCCGAACCGCGAACTCACGCACGCTTATTTCCATGACACAAGTCAACGGACGTTCGTAGTGAAGTATCAATATAGAAGTTCGGTTAGTTCACGGGCTCTTTCGCAGTCTTTGGTAATTTGATCTAGCAGCTGTTGCAGGCTATCGAATTTGAGGGTGTCTCGCAGACGCCAACCAAATTCAATCGTTGCCGCTTTTGTGTAGAGATCTAAATCAACTTGATCAAGGGCATACGCCTCAACTTGTCGCCCTCGAACACCTACAAATGTGGGATTAGTACCTATTGAAATCGCGGCCGGCCAACGATCGATTCCAACAGCTAACCAACCGGCATAGACGCCATCGGCTGGAATTGTTTGATTCTCAAGATCTCCCAAATTGGCCGTTGGATATCCAATTTCACGTCCGCGTTTTTCGCCATGGACAACGATTCCATCTAAGCGATGTGGGCGCCCCAAAAGCTCGCGCGCCTTTTCAACGTCTCCCTCGACGATAAGTCTTCTAATGCGCGTTGACGAAATAGGCTCACCATCGGAAGGTTCCAGATCTAGAACAATAGTTTCAAACTCAGTATGTTTTTTTAGTGAATCTACGTTACCTGCGGCCTTATGGCCATAAGTAAAGTTCTTGCCGACGACTACCTTTGTAGCATGTAACTGATCCACCAGAATTTTATTAACAAAATCCTCAGGGCTCATTGCAGCAAACTCCGGCGTAAACTTCATAACGGCAACTTGATCAGCGTTATGGATCTTTAATAGCTCGATGCGATCGGTAAGAATTGTCAACAATGTTGGCGCGTGCTTGGGAGCTAAAACAGTTGTTGGATGTGGGTCAAAGGTCAGCGCAATGATTTTTTTATCACCTGCAATTACTTTGGCATGGTTGAGAACCTCTTGGTGTCCCCTATGAACTCCATCGAAAACTCCAATGACAACAATGCTCATCTTCTCATTATCCATGAGTCACTTAGCTGCTGCGAACACGGCGATGGGCTTGGCAAAGCCATCTTTGTTGGCCAGCAGGGCGATTAATTCGTTATCCCCGCTTATTCCTGCATAAATATCTGGAGTTGGATTGGGTGAGAGTGGACGCCCAAATGAGAGTTCGGCCCGCTCATCCAGTGCTAATTCTCGAACGGCAAAAGTTGATCGCGCAACATCGGCTAAAGCAAGTGTCAAAAAATCACCACTCTTAAGTTGCTCCAATGTCATTGCACCATTTAGTTTAAAGCCCGCCACTCGACTGCGGCGAAGCGATGATAAATGTCCGCCTACACCGAGTGCGATTCCGCAATCGCGTGCAATTGCGCGAATATAGGTTCCGGCCGAACACGTAACTTCTATATCTACTTCAATCGTTGAATCTAGATGACGAATACTTAAAATATCTAACTGGCTAATCGTGACCTGACGAGCGGCAAGCTCGACAACTTCTCCTGCGCGGACTCGATCATAAGCACGCTCGCCCGCGACTTTGACGGCAGATACCGAACTAGGCCGTTGCATAATTGTTCCGCGCATTGTTGCTAACTCTTTTTCGATCTGTGCATCTGTAATATGTAAAACGCCGCTTTGCGAAATGACTTCACCTTGTGAATCATCGCTCACCGTTGCCACACCAAGTACAACCGTTGCTTGATATGTCTTATCGCCTTCGGTGATGTATTGGAGTAAACGGGTAGCGTTATTGAAACCTAAAACCAGAACTCCGGTTGCCATCGGATCTAAAGTACCGGCATGTCCGACTTTTCGCGTACCTAGTACTCGACGCGCAATTGCCACAACGTCATGACTAGTCATTCCTGGCGCTTTATCTACCACCAGAAAGCCGTGCTCGATTTTTATTCCGACTCGATGATGCGCGGGGCTTTATATGGATCTTCGCCTCCGGCATAGGTTGCAGTTTTTCGCAGTTTGGCTACTTCAGCGTCTTGTTCGTGAACTCGTTCAAGCAGTGATTCCAACGCCTTTGCGCTCTCTGGTAGGCCGTCTTCAAAGAAGGCAATGGACGGAGTAATGCGAAGGCCAAGCTCGCGCCCAAGGGCAGAACGAATTGCCCCATTGGCGCTTTCAAGGGCGGCGACAGTTGAGGCACGTTGATCTTCATCACCCAGAACTGTGTAGAAAATCGATGCTTGCTGTAAATCTCCGGTCACCCGAGCATCAGTGACCGTGACAAAACCAAGACGGGGATCCCTGATCTTGGTTTCAAGTAGTTGTGCCACAACCACTTTGATGCGATCGGCGACCTTTAATGTGCGATGTGATGGGTTCATAATTTATACTCGCTTTTTCTCGCGCATCTCAAAGACTTGAATAATATCGCCGACGGCGATTTCCTTCATATTGCCAAGTCCGATACCGCACTCAAATCCCTCTTTGACCTCAGTTGCATCTTCTTTGAAGCGCTTGAGTGAATCGATAGTCAGATCATCTACGAGTATCTGATCGTTTCGCATGATGCGCGCCTTTGCGTTACGACGAATAATTCCATCCTTAACAATCGAACCTGCGATGTTTCCAGCCTTCGATGATTTAAAGATTTCGCGAACTTCGGCATTTCCGAGCACAACCTCTTCAAAGATTGGCTTGAGTAGACCCTTGAGCGATAGTTCAACATCATCGATTGCTTGATAGATAACCGAGTAAAAGCGGACTTCGACGCCCTCTTGATCGGCAAAGATTGCAGTCTGTGGCTCTGGCTTAACGTTAAAGCCGATGACAACTGCAGTTGATGCAGATGCAAGAGTGATATCGCTCTTGGTAATTGCGCCAACGCCACGGTGAATAACTCGAAGATCAACTTCGGCGCCAACATCCAGTGCCATCAGAGCTTCTTCGAGTGCCTCAACAGAGCCGCTCACGTCACCTTTGAGAATCAAATTAAGCGTTGAGACCTTGGACTGCTCCATGAAGTCCTCAAGTGAGACCTTCTTGCGCGCCTTAGCAAGTTGAGCATTTCGCTCAGCGGCTTGGCGCTTTTCAGCGATCTGTCGCGCAGTTCGATCTTCATCGGCAACTAAGAATGTATCCCCAGCATTTGGAACGGATGTAAATCCGAGAACCTGGACAGGCCTGGATGGCCCTGCACTCTCAACATTGTCGCCGTTTTCATCGAGCATTGCACGGACGCGACCAAAGGAGCCTCCGGCAACGATTGCATCACCGATATTCAAAGTTCCTCGCTGAATTAGAACGGTCGTAACTGGTCCACGCCCACGATCGAGGTGAGCTTCAATCGCAACTCCCCGTGCGCGCTCATCGGCAATTGCTCGAAGATCGATTGCGGCATCGGCGGTTAGAAGAATTGAATCGATTAAATCATCGACACCTTGACCCGTTTTTGCAGATACATTTACGAAGATAGTTTCTCCGCCGTACTCTTCGGCAATTAAGTTGTACTCCGTCAACTGCTGGCGAACCTTGTCGGCGTTTGCACCCTCTTTATCCATCTTGTTAACGGCCACAACGATAGGAACATCGGCAGCCTGCGCATGGTTGAGCGCCTCAATTGTCTGCGGCATGATGCCGTCATCGGCTGCGACAACAAGTACCGCGATATCCGTTACCTTGGCACCACGGGCACGCATAGCAGTAAATGCCTCGTGGCCAGGTGTATCGATAAATGTTATTGCGCGGTTGATTCCATTGTGATCATGGTGAATTTGATATGCACCGATATGTTGCGTGATTCCACCTGCTTCAGATTTCATAACTTCGCTTTTTCGAATTGCATCAAGGAGCGAAGTTTTACCGTGGTCAACGTGACCCATAACGGTTACGACTGGCGGACGTGCAACAAGCATGTCGGGATTTAGCTCTGCTAACTCATCGGCTAAATCAATATCAAAGCCCTGTAATAGTTCGCGATCTTCATCCTCTGGGCTAACAATTTGGATTTCATATCCAAGTTGAGCCCCAAGAATTTGAAAAGTATCGGCATCAACTGACTGCGTTGCAGTAACCATTTCACCTAAGTGAAACAGCGCTGAAACGAGCGCCGCTGGATCTGCGCCAATCTTGTCGGCAAAGTCGGCCAATGAAGCCCCGCGACGCATTCGAATAGGAGTCTTTCCATCGCCATGAGGAACAACTGCGCCACCCAGTTGTGGCGCCTGCATATTGTCGAACTCATCACGAAGTGCTTTACGCGATTTAGATTTACGACCAGATTTCTTGCTCGCATTTTTTCCAAAGGCACCTCCTGCGCCTCCGCGCTGTGGTGGGCGACCTCCGCCTGGTCGAGCTGGTGCACCGGCTGCGCCTGGGCCCGTGCTTTTATATGGAGTTCCAGCCACTGGTGCGCTTCCGGGACGGGCAGGAAAACCCGCACCTGCAGGTGGACGTGGAGATTGTGGACGTGCGGCAAAGCCTGGGCGAACAGAGCCAGGACGAGGTCCTGCCATTCCAGGACGTGGCGCACCCGTTGGACGCTGTGGTGGGCGAGGAACGGCGCCACCTGTAGAAAATGGATTATTCCCGGGACGCGGAGGTCGTGGCACTGCGCTTATTCCAGAAGTAAATGGATTATTACCCGCATGAGAAATTGGTTTTGGTAGTTGCACTTCAGATGCATTTTCAGCTGCGCGTGCGACCTCTGCCTTTGCGGCCAGCTCGGCCCTTTGTACTTCGGCGCGAACTTGTTCGGCTTTGAAGGCCTGGAGATCGACTCCGAGCTCGGCAGCCAATGATTGAGCTTGTTCAGCACTGACATCTTCTAGTGGTTTTGCAGCGGCTTTTTTAGCGGCAGCCTTTTTAACCGGCTTTTTTTCCTCTGCAGGTTTTGCATCGGGATACATGTCGATGAGCTTGCGCACAACGGGCGCTTCTACTGTCGATGATGCCGATCGGACGAATTCGCCCATTTCTTGGAGCTTTGCAAGAACAGCCTTGCTCTCCATTCCGAGTTGTTTTGCTAACTCGTGTACGCGGACCTTTGACACATTTTCCCCTGTCTTGGCCCACATCTCTTAAAAAATGCAAGCCCTAGTTGAACGACCTCATAGTTCTAGCGAGCTCATGTAAGTTTCATATCTTTCATATCCATTCGTTTGCAGTGCAGTGGTACATCATATCTAATGCCCTGGTCATTTTAAAAATTGAGAATCTAAGGGGTTATCGGGATGAATATCGATGCGCCAACCCGTCAGGCGCGCTGCCAAACGTGCATTTTGACCATCTTTTCCAATGGCCAGCGAGAGTTGATAGTCAGGAACGATGACTTTTGCCGAGCGTGTTGCTTGATCAGTGATCTCAACGGAGACCACTTTGGCCGGTGCTAAGGCATGGCCAATGAAGATTGCTGGATCTTCAGACCAATCGACGATATCAATTTTTTCACCATGGAGTTCATCCATGACGGCTCGAGCTCTAGAGCCCATCGGCCCAATGAGTGAACCTTTGGGACTAACTCCTGCCCGATGAGATTTCACGGCAACTTTTGTGCGATGTCCGGCTTCGCGGGCAACGGCCATAATTTCAACTATTCGATCGGCGATTTCCGGGACTTCAAAAGCAAATAACTGTTTTACAAGGGCTGGATGCGACCTTGACAACATAATCTCTGGACCTTTGAGGCCTTGCTTAACTTCAACGACAAAACACTTTATTCGATCACCGTGATTATAGACCTCGCCTGGTACCTGCTCTTGAGGAGGAATCCGCCCTTCAGTGCGACCCAAATTAACATTAATCATTTTCGGATCGCGTCCTTGTGAAACAACACCAGAGATTACATCGCCAACATTTCCAGTGAACTCTCCAACAATCGAGGCATCATTTGTTTCGCGCATTTTTAACTTAATAATCTGGCGAGCGGTCGATGTTGCAATGCGCGAGAATCCAGTTGGCACATCGGGTTCATCGCCAATCTTCTCGCCAATGTCATTAAACTGTGGAACTAAAATTTGAATCTCGCCGCTCTCTCGATCCAAGAAAGCACGGGCATGTCGTTTTGCTTCATCCGTTTGGTTGTATGCCCCAAGTACGCCGATTTCTATAGCTTGAATTAACTGCTCGAGTCCAATTCCCTTTTCGGTAGTTAAGGCAACAAGAGCGCTCATTTCTACATGCATTTAATCTTCATCCTTACGGCTAAATTCAACTTGCACCTGAGCACGCGCGACTTCTGATAAAACAACCGTGTGCGTCTTCATTCGCCCTTTAATATTTTCTACAAAGGTTGCATCATCGGCTCGAAGTTCGGTGAGTCTGGCCGTCAAAAGAGTTCCATCATTCATCACCATTGAAATAAGCCTGGAAACATTCTTCTCCCAATGCCGACGCTTAGTAAGTAGGCGGTCAACGCCAGGTGAGGTCACTTCAAGAGTGAATGCATCAACAATAATCGTGCTCTCATCCAAAAACTCTGAAATCAGACGTGAAACAACCGTAACTTCATCGAGGTTGAGTAGCTTATCGCCATCTACAACGCATGTCAGAATGCGGTGATTTCCAGGATTAGCTACCAGAACCTCTTCAAGATAAAAACCCGCACCTTCAACAACGGGGGTAAGAAGTTCGGTCAGGGTTGCAGTGAGCGACATATGTAACTACTTTCCTATTAAGTTGTGAATACGATTGTAACTAGAAACTTTGGAAAGTATCAATTCCCACTTTAATAATCAGCGCAACCGTCACTACTAAGAAGACCTTTCGTACGAGCGTCGAGCCTCCACGTATCGCCAAGTGCGAGCCAATCACTGCCCCACTCACATTTGCCGCGCCTAGCACCAAGCCGATTTGCCACAAAATTGCGCCGTGCACACCGAAGATAAGAATCGCGCCTAGGTTGGTGGAAACATTTACCACTTTGGCTATCGCCGAAGCGGTGATAAATGCATAACCAAGGGATGCAACCAAGACCAGCATTAAAAATGAGCCGGTTCCAGGACCAAATATTCCATCGTAGAAACCAATTCCGGCGCCAGCCACAATAGAAATCTGAACTCTACGGCTTGAATGATGGCGCAGTAGTTCGATTTTCCCTAAATCTGGTTTGAGCCATGTATAGATTGCAACGACGATCAATAAAATCAAAACTATTGGACGCATGCTTGCTGTTGGTAAACGCGAAGCAAACGATGCACCAACTGCTGAACCAATAAATGCTGGAAGCGCCATAGCAAGCAAAATTTTTCGCTCCGGTTTAATTTGACGGCGATAGAGAGCCGCCGCTGTCGTGGTGCCAAAGACCGATGCCAACTTATTGGTGCCAAGAACAGTGACCGTATCGCTCTTAGGTAGCGCGATTAAAAGTGCGGGAAGTTGAATTAAACCGCCGCCGCCAGCGATTGAATCGACAAAACCGGCAAAAAATGCGGCAAGAAGCAGAAATACTCCAGTTGCAATACTGAGATCACCCAATGCCGAACCTTAGTTAAGCAGCGCAGCGATAGTGGATGTTGCCTGCGTAAGAGCGACGTCGTTCTTAACACCCGTTGCGCGAACGCGAACTTCAACATTGCCATCGACAAGTCCCCGACCGACCACGACGATAATGGGATTTCCGATGAGTTCGGCATCTTTAAACTTCACGCCGGCACTGGCATCTCGCCGATCATCTAACATCACGGAGATTCCCATATCCTCTAAATCGCTACCAAGTTTTAGCGCGCTCTCAAAAGGTAGGTCATCTTTGCCCGTTGCAACGATATGAACTTTGGCCGGGGCTAACTCTTTGGGCCAATTGAGGCCGAGCTCATCGCAGGTCTGTTCGGCGATTGCGGCAACTGCGCGTGATACACCAATCCCATACGAACCCATGGTGACCGTCTGAGATTTTCCATTACTATCTAAAACCGTGAGGTTTAGAGCTTGAGAATACTTTCGCCCTAGTTGAAATATATGACCAATCTCTATTGCTCGATCGATAATGACTTCGGTTCCACATTCAGGACATGAATCTCCAGCACGCACTTCGGCGGCTTCAACATATGCATCAGGTGTGAAGTCGCGGCCATTCACAACAAATCGCGCATGGCGATCTTTTTTATTGGCGCCACTAATCCAAGACGTACCTGGGGCCACTCGTGGATCGGCATAGAGTGTGATTCCACTTTTGAGCGCATCCTGTGGGCCGATATAGCCTTTAACGAGCGCCGGGTACTGTGTGAAATCTGCCTCTTCAAAGACGCGCAGTTCATGAACTCCAGATAAATTTTCTTGTAAACGCTTTAAATCCACTTCTCGATCACCCGGCACTAAAACCGAAATTGCTTTGCCGTCTGCGACTAACATTATATTTTTTAACGTATCTGACGCGGTGTAGCCCCCACCAAAGTTAGCGTTCATGACAGCAACTAAAGTATCGATTGTCGGAGTATCTGGTGTGTCTAACTCTTCCATTGCAGGTACTCCTTGGGCATTACCCGGTGCAATCTTGGTCTGCATCGCCTCCACGTTAGCGGCATACCCACACGCAGGACAGAGAACGTAGGTATCTTCACCTGTTGCACATGGTGCTAAAAACTCTTCCGATTTTGAACCGCCCATGGCACCGGCGACTGCTTTGACAATGTTGTACTTCATTCCTAAACGATTAAAACATGAGATGTACGCATCGCGATGTTTTTGGTATGACACTTCCAAACCGGCATCATCGATATCAAAAGAGTATGAATCCTTCATGACAAACTCACGCCCGCGGATTATTCCGCTACGGGGGCGAGCTTCATCTCGGTACTTTGTTTGAATTTGATAAATAGATAGTGGTAGATCTTTATAGGACGAGTACTCGCTCTTTACCATCAATGTAAACATCTCTTCATGAGTTGGTCCAAGTAAATAATCACCGCCTTTGCGATCTTGCAGACGAAAGAGTGATGGCCCGTACTCTTTCCAGCGATGGGTAATCTCATATGCCTCGCGCGGAAGCAACGCTGGAAAGTGAACCTCTTGAAAGCCTGCCTGATCCATCTCTTGGCGAACTACGTTTTCAATGTTGCGCAAAGTGAGTACGCCAAGTGGCAGCCACGAATAGATACCCGCCGCAATTCGTCGAATATATCCAGCGCGAACGAGTAAACGGTGGCTTGCAACCTCAGCATCGGCCGGATCATCGCGAAGCGTACGCAAAAAAAGCGTAGACATTTTTAACATGAGATGAGCCTA
This sequence comes from Actinomycetes bacterium, assembly GCA_043745325.1. Taxonomy (GTDB): domain Bacteria; phylum Actinomycetota; class Actinomycetes; order Nanopelagicales; family Nanopelagicaceae; genus Planktophila. The sequence continues at coordinate 21,847 of JAYTTL010000343.1, read as the reverse complement.
TACAACCCCAACAGTTGGTGCCCCTGATGCAACGCCGGCGGCTTCCATCTCTTCGGCCAATCGCATCGCCTCTTCAATGAGAGTTTCAACAATCATCGCTTCGGGCACAGTTTTGATGACTACGCCTTTAACAAAAATCTGGCCCTTGCCGTTTCCAGAAGCAACACCTAAATCCGCTTCGCGAGCCTCCCCCGGACCATTTACGACACAACCCATCACTGCAACGCGCAAAGGAACGGTCATGCCTTCAAGTCCAGCTTGAACTTTTTCTGCCAAGGTATAAACATCGACCTGCGCGCGCCCGCATGATGGACATGAAACTATTTCTAGTTTGCGCTGGCGAAGATTGAGCGATTCAAGAATTGAGATGCCAACCTTCACTTCTTCAACAGGCGGTGCTGAGAGTGAAACACGGATCGTGTCACCTATTCCTTCGGCCAGTAAGATTGCAAATGCCGTTGAAGATTTTATCGTGCCTTGAAAGATGGGACCAGCTTCAGTCACGCCAAGATGTAGCGGGTAATCGCACTTAGCTGCCAAGATTCGATAAGCCTTGACCATTGTTACTGGGTCATGATGTTTCACTGAGATCTTAATATCTGAAAACCCATGCTCCTCAAACAAGGACGCCTCCCACAACGCCGACTCCGCCAAGGCTTCAGGCGTAGCTTTGCCGTATTTCGCAAGAATGCGTGGATCAAGGGATCCAGCGTTTACGCCAATTCGAATTGGGATTCCTGCATCTCCGGCAGCCTTTGCTACCTCTTTTACTTTATCGTCGAACTGCTTAATATTTCCAGGGTTCACCCGGACTGCCGCGCAGCCGGCATCGATTGCGGCAAAGATATATTTTGGTTGAAAGTGAATGTCGGCAATTACTGGGATTTGCGACTTTTTTGCAATCTGCGCAAGTGCATCGGCATCATCTTGACTCGGAACTGCAACTCGAACTATTTGACAGCCCGCCGCCGTTAGTTCAGCGATTTGCTGCAAAGTAGAATTGACATCTGACGTTAGCGTTGTGCACATCGATTGAACACTTACAGGTGAGTCACTCCCAACACCAACTTTGCCCACCATGAGTTGCTTTGTCTTTCGACGAGGCGCTAATACAGGTGGAGGCGGTGCGGGAATTCCTAGATCAACCATTTCGCTATTCTGCCGTATTTCTGAGTTAAAGGTTTAGTACAACGGGATTTACGATGTCTGCAACAAGTAATAGCAGCGTGAGCGCCGCCAAAATCACAAAGACCACCAAAGTTATTGGCGTAAGCACCGTCACATCGATCGCCGCAGGTCGAGGGCGTCCCCGAAGTCGGGCAATAAATGCTCGAAACTCATCGGCAATTGCTACCGCCATATGTCCACCATCAAGTGGCAGGATAGGCAAGAGATTAAATAGACCAACAAATATATTTAAGCTCGCAATAATGAGAATAAACGTGGCCAAGCGCTCCATGATGGAGAGATTTTCGTTGCCAATGCTCTGACCTGAAACTCGGGCGACTCCTACGACTCCAACTAGACCGTTCGTATCTCTTTTCTCCCCATTGACTGCCTGTCCCCACAATGCAGGGATTTTCGATGGAAGTTTAATGAGTGACTTTACGCTTTGAAAGAGAAAATCCTTAGTGACAATTCCGGCGCGCTTAAAAGAGGTAATAACTCCCGTTCGTTTTAAACCTACCTCATTAATGATTCCAAGTAGAAACCGCTTCTCCCCTTCAATGGATACTAATTTCGGAATCGCGGTAATAATTAAATCCTGACCATTTCGATTAATCCCAAGAGTGAGCGCCTTGCCTTGTGAGTTCCGAATCGTATTGACGTCGCTATACCAATCGCGCACTTTTTTTCCATTGATGGATGTGACTTCATCGCCGGCCAAAATTCCGGCAGATTGGGCGGCCGAGCCTTTAACGACCTCATGAATAATCGGCAATAACGCAGTTGTGCCAACACCGGCAAAGAGCGTAAAGAGAAGAAGATAGCCGAGAACAAAATGCAGAAATGATCCTGCGCCTAAAACTATTAGTTTGCGCCCCGATGTCGCTAGATAAAATGCCCGTGTCTCCTCACCGACTGGCATCTCGTCATTGGGTGTCATACCCTCGATTTTGCAGTACCCGCCGGCAGGGATTGCTTTTATTCCGAACTCGGTTTCACCACGTCGGTATGACCAGATACGGGTGCCAAAGCCTAAGAAGAACTCCGATACTTTCATTCCATAACGCTTTGCGGTTAAGTAATGCCCAAACTCATGAATCATTACTGAAAGCAGAAGTGCTACGACAAAGGCGAGGATTCCAAAGATCTGCATTAATGCGCCAATCGTGTTAGATATTCATGGGTGAGAGCCTTGGCATTGTCTTCTATCGCACTGACATCAACTAAATCGCGAAGTGGCGAGAGCGCAGATTCCTCTAAATGAATTGCCACGTGTTCAACAATCGAAACGATGTCGTTAAATGCGATTTTTCCTGCAAAAAATGCCGCAACTGCGCTCTCATTGGCGGCGTTAAATATCGTTGGCATTGCGCCACCTAATTCGCCACAACGCCTGGCAAGGGCCACGGCAGGAAAGCGCGATGAGTCAATCGGCTCAAAACTCCAGTTGTGGACACTACTCCAATCAATAGGAGCAGTGGCCGCCTCGAATCGATGTGGGAAGTTGAGTGCGTATGCAATTGCGCCTTTCATATTAGGCGGGCTAGCTTGTGCAATTGTCGAGCCATCGTAAAACTCAACCATTGAATGCACTACCGATTGGCGATGAATTACGGCATCAATTGACGAATATGGCATTGAAAATAAGTAGTGTGCTTCAATTATTTCAAGACCCTTATTTACTAGCGTCGCTGAATTAATTGTTACTACATCTCCCATGCTCCATGTTGGATGCTTGAGCGCATCGGCCACACTCACCGAACTTAGGTCAGTGCGATCAACAAAGGGACCACCACTTGCCGTCAAAATTAATTTGCTAATCTCCTCTTGTTTGCCAGCCATTGCGCACTGCCACATTGCCGAGTGCTCTGAATCCACGGGGATGATTTGATGAGGCCGGCTCTTGGCCATTACTAATTCACCGCCGGCAACCAGAGACTCTTTATTGGCAAGGGCTAAACTATTTCCAGAATCAAGGGCGGCCAGAGTTGGTCCAAGTCCGATTGATCCTGTAATTGCATTTAAGACAATATCGCACTCAATCGATGCAATCTCGGTAGATGCGAATCGTCCATCAATAACCTTTACTCCAGGAAGCGCCGCGCGAATAGCGTCGGCATTCTTAACCACGCCAATAATTCCAACGTCAAAAGCTTTAGCTTGGGCGATGACAAGCTCTGGATGTGTTCCGGCCGATGTCATTGCAATAACTCGGATTTTTTCTGGATGAGCGGCAATTACTTCTAACGCCTGTCTTCCAATCGAACCCGTTGAGCCCAATATTACTACTTCACGCATTTAGCGATCCAGTAGGTTTTGTGTCGGCGAAAACTTCTCCCCCGAGCGTCGTTTTGCAATTGCACTGAGCGCTTCTAGCACAACGCGATTAGCAAGAATTGCCGTTATCTCTGCATTATCAAAAGCCGGCGCAACTTCAACAATATCCATACCTACAATTGGAAGTTCGAGGCAAATTCTTCGAACAGCCTCTAAAAGTTCGCGGCTTGTCATTCCCCCAGGCTCTGGAGTACCCGTACCTGGCGCCATTCCTGGATCAACTACATCGATATCAACAGATAAAAAAACGCCATCGCATCCATCTACAAGTGTTGCAAAAGACTCATCTAAAACGGTATTTAAACCACGATTGTGAATTTCGGTCATCTCATAAGAGCGCATGCCTTGATCGCGCATCCAATCCAACGTCTTTGGACCTGGCCAATATCCACGAAGACCAAGTTGTAAGAATCGATCACCACGTACTGCGCCACTTTGAATTAATTCGCGCATAGGAGTCCCGTGACCAACTAATGCGCCAGATTCATCGTCGGCAGTATCGGCATGGGCATCAAAGTGGATCATTGAAATCTTTCCCATACCCCGGTGTCGTGCAATGCCGGCAACATCTGCTGATGTCACTGAGTGATCTCCACCCAGAATTACTGGAATTGCCCCAGCACGTGAAATTTTTTCAGTTGCAACGGCCAGCATTTTCAAAGATTTAACTAAATCTCGCCCTGGCATTATTAAATCTCCAGCATCAACGACCTTCATCGCTTGTAATGAATCGATTCGAAGTGCTAAGTGCGGGCGGGCACCATCATGTGGCAGATAATCGCCACCACGGATTGCTTGCGGGCCAAACTTTGCTCCTGAGCGATGTGATGTTCCACTATCGATGGGTGCGCCCACTATGACTACATCGGCATCGGCATAGGTAGATGGAATATCTAAGTCAGCGCGCGGAATTCCAAGAAATGTAAAGTCGGGTCCATACATATTGCCATGGTTGGTCATTGATAAAGAATAGGCGCAAAAGCTTAAGAATCGAAACCCAAACCAAGCAGATCAAGCAAGCGCAACCACAGATTGCGTTTGCCTTCATTTTCATCGGCTCTCTGTATAGACCATTGAGTAAGTCGAATAAAGAGAAAGCGAAATGGTTCGGGTGGAAATGGGAGTGGCTTTTTACGGACCATCGCAAGACGTGTCCGCTCGTTATCGGCACCGTCTAAAAGATCGAGCAGTACTTGTGCGCCAAAGCGTGTTGACGCTACGCCTAAACCCGTAAATCCCATGACGTATGCAACACGACCGCCATAGGCCTTTCCCCAAAAAGGTGAAAAACGTGAGCACGTATCAATTGCACCACCCCATCCATGTGTAAATTTGATCCCCGCTAACTGCGGAAAAGTCGCTAAAAAACCCTGCGCCAAATGTGCATATGTCTTGGCATCGGATTCATACTCTTGGCGCACCTTGCCACGGAAGTTATAAATTGCATCGTAGCCGCCCCATAAAATCTCATTGTCTTTAGTCATTCGATAATAATGAAATTGATTGCCCGCATCAGATAAACCTTCGCGCCCCTTCCAACCGATGGATTCGAGTTGCTCGGGTGTCAAAGGTTCGGTTACTAATTGAAAATCATAAACAGGGACAACATACTTTCGTGCACTTCGCACCAGCGATTTAAAAACATTTGTTGCCAAGGCAACTTTCTCTGCATTGATACGGCCGTAAGGGGTATGAGCAATCACTCTTTGGCTCGCGTGCTCCAGTGATTGGACTTGAGTATTTTCAAATATCTTTACGCCCAGTGAAATACAGGCACGCTCCAGTCCCCACACCAAACGTGCAGGATCGATTAGAGCTGTGCCATCGGGATCCCACAATGCCCCCTTGTACAGTGGAGATTTAATGCGCGCTTGAATTTGCGACTGCGTGAGAAGTTCTACATTGTCACCAAAGGAGTTGCGGAGTTCGGCCTCATTAACCATGGACTCTATCTGCCAATTTTCAATGGCTATGCGGAGCTCGCCATTCCATTCAAAGTCGCATTCGATTCCATATCTTTTTATCGTGGCTTCGATTTCATCTAGATTTTGGCGACCTAGCCGTTCGATAATCGACATCTCATCTTTGAAACGGGTATATCCATTCATGAATCCATGTGTAAGTGAGTAACTACAAAAACCACCATTGCGACCCGATGCCCCAGCCCCAGTTTCGAGCTGCTCTACAAGTATCACTTCACGATCTGGGTTTTGTTCTTTAGCCAATAACGCCGTCCAGAGACCGGTATATCCAGCTCCAACGATGCACAAATCGGTCGTGACATCGCCAATTAAAGTTGGATGTGGCGAAGGCTCAAGGAAATCCTCATCAAACCAGTACAAAACTGGCTGCATATGCTCTAGATGTTTGAGAATAAATGGGTCGATGGTTGCCATCTGATTATTCTGGGCGTTAGCGCGATCTGCGGCGATGTACTAACTGACCTGCAATGACAATGGCCAAGGCTAAAAAGAACATCGAAGAGCCAATCACATTTGCCTGCGCAGGAATTCCGCGAGCGGCTGCAACGTAAACGAACTTAGGAAAGGTAATTAACGTTCCTGAATTAAAGTTAGTAATAATAAAGTCATCAAATGAAAGTGAGAATGCCAGAAGCGCCGCCCCAGCGATTCCAGGGGCGACCAAGGGCAAGGTTACGCGTTTGAAAGTTTCACGTTCATTGGCATACAAATCCATCGCCGCTTGCTCAAGCCTTGGATCAAGAGTTGCAATTCGCGCCTTTACCGTGACTACGACAAATGAAACGCAAAACATAACGTGAGCGATGACCGTTGGCCAAAAACCTGGATTGATTTTAAAAACTAAAAAGAGTGAGAGTAGTGATGCCCCTAGGACAATTTCAGGTGTTGCCATGGGTAAAAAGATAAGTAGGTTAGAGGTAGATCGGCCTTTAAACTTATAGCGACCTATTGCAAAGGCGATCATTGTGCCAAGAATTGTAGAAAATAGCGTTGCAAGTGCGCCAATTTTTATTGAGTTGCCCAACGCATTACATATTTGTGGAGCTCCACATGGATTCTGCCAGTTGCCTAGCGTAAAACCCTTCCAAATTAAATTACTTTTGCCTGCATCATTAAAGGAGAATGCAAAAGTATACGCAACTGGAATAAAGAGATATGTAAATCCAAAGACCATATAAATGCGCAAAAGGTTTCGACCAAACCAGCGCGAAAACCGAGCTTTAAATGGAATGGTCGGAATGCTGGCATCTTTGATTCTTGTACTCACACCAACTCCTCCGTTCCTGCTTTTCGAATATAGAGCGTCACGAGAATGAGAATCGCGGCCATTAATGTAAATGAAAGCGCGGCCGCTGTTGGATAGTCAACGATTTTGAAATAGCGCGACTCAATAACGTTACCGATCATCTTTGTGTTTGGACTTCCTAAAATAGATGCATTTACATAATCTCCAGCAGCTGGAATAAAAGTCAATAAAGTTCCGGCCACAACTCCCGGTAGGGATAACGGCATGGTCACTCTACGAAATGTTGTAATTCCATTTGCATATAAATCCCCCGAGGCCTCAATCGTGCGCGGATCTATTCGCTCAAGGGATGCGTAAAGAGGCAAGGTCATAAAGGGGAGAAAGTTATACGTCATTCCGGCTACAACGGCCACAGCGGTGGAAGTGATTGTGGTCGATTGACCCATCACATGTAAGTTTCGAAGTGTTGGGACAACAAAGCCTTCTTCGCCCAAGATCTGTTTCCAAGCAATTGTACGAAGCAAAAAAGAAGTAAAGAAAGGTGCGACCACGAGCACCAAAAATATATTTTTGAACTTTCCAGATTTAAATGCGATGGCATAGGCCAGTGGGTAAGCAATTGCTAGCGCGAATACCGTGGCAAGCGTTGCATAAATAAAAGAACGAGCAAACTGCTCACGATTATCTAGAAATGCGTTGAGATAGTTGCTAAAAGCAAATGTCTGTTGGTACTGACCAGTGTCGCCACCCGGTATCGGAGTTTGAGTCGAAGTTTGCGCTAAATTAGCAATCGGCAAAATAAAAAAAGTAAAGAGAAATGCAAAACCTGGAAACAACAACAGGTAAGGAACGCGTACTTTGGGTAAGGTAAAACTCATTACTCTTGAATCTCTTCAGGGTTTACTTCGGTTCCAGCTTCGACGTCTTCATCTCCCCGTAGAGCGAAAGTAAAGTTCGGCTCCCATGAGATGACGACTTCCTCGCCTTTGTTAAAAGGTGGAACGCCATCGTCGTTTTGTTCAAAGACCATTAACTCCTGCCCCCATGGCATCGCCACAACATATTGCGTACTCACGCCGATATACGACACATCTTCGATCCGCCCGCCCGATAAAATATTGCCGCGCATCGTTGAACCCGTGCGCGAGATTCGAAATTTCTCTGGACGTATTCCGGCGTATAAGGCGTTATCTACTGCATGACTTCGTGCGCTGGGCATTGAAATCTTTTGTCCGAAGAGATCGATAACTAAATTATCTCCATCGCGGCCCTCAATTTTGCCTTTAATCAGATTTGATTGACCCAAAAAGTTAGCCACAAAAGCCGTCTCTGGGTCATCATATAAATCAGCTGGTGTTCCCATCTGCTCGATTTTGCCTTCATTCATTACGGCGATGGTGTCGGCCATGGTCATGGCCTCTTCTTGATCGTGGGTGACGTGCACAAAAGTAAGCCCGACTTCACGCTGAATCCACTTTAACTCGATCTGCATTTGGCGGCGTAACTTCAAATCAAGCGCGCCCAATGGCTCGTCCAATAAAAGAAGTGCTGGACGATTTACGATGGCTCGGGCAAGTGCGATTCGTTGCTGTTGCCCACCCGATAATTGAGTTGGCTTTCGCTGGGCCAAATGTGGAAGTTCGACAAGGCTGAGAACTTTATCGACCTGCTCTTTTACATCTTTAACTCCGCGACGGCGAAGACCAAATGCGATATTTTCAAAGATAGTTAAATGCGGAAAGAGTGCGTAGTTCTGAAACACCGTATTGATAGGACGTTGATAGGCCCGTGTTGTGGTGATATCGGTATCACCTAAGTAAATGCTGCCAACGGTTGGCTCCTCAAGACCTGCGACCATTCGCAGAGTCGTAGTCTTGCCACAACCAGATGGGCCTAGTAGTGCGAAAAAAGAGCCCTCTGGAATAGTTAGCGTTAGATCATCTACGGCTTTGAAATCTCCATAGGACTTCGTGATTCTCGTTAACCGTAAATCTCCGCGTGCATTAATTGGATCAATAGCCACTAGTTACCTTGTGCCTTTTGGAAAGCTTGTGCCCATTTAGTTTCTTCATCCGGTGTCAATGAACGAAATACATGTAATCGTGTAGCAGTCTTTTCAGTTGGGAAGATGTATTCGCTGGTTGCAAGCTCTGGAGCAATCTTTTCCATCTCCGCTTGTGCCCCTTTCACGGGACAAACGTAGTTAACGTATGCGGCAACTTCTGCGGCAACTGCTGGGTCGTAATAATAGTTAATGAGCTTCTCGGCATTGGCCTTTCCTGAAGGCGATGCAGTCGAAGGAATCATTAAGTTATCACCTGAAATTGTTCCGCCAGACTCTGGAATTGCAAAGTCAAACTTTCCGGCATTTTCACTTGCAAGAATAAACATATCTCCTGACCAGCCAATGACTGCAGTGGCATCACCTGACGTTAAATCTTGCGCATAATCATTTCCTTTTACTCCACGAATCCAGCCATCGGCAATCTTTTTGGCCATAAAATCGACAGCATTCATAAATTGATCTTCGGTAACTTTAGTAATATCCACGCCTTGTGACATCAAAATAATTCCGATGGTGTCGCGCATTTCAGTTAGAACAACAATCTTCCCCTTGTTTTGCGGCGCAAAGAGATCATCCAACGTGCGAACTCCCTTTGGATTTTTTGAAGTGTTCCAACCAAAACCAGACATGATGCCCTGCCACGTCAGTGATGACTCGCGCTTTGGGTCATACGAAGGTGACTTGAGTGAATCTAAAATATTTCCATGATTTGGAATATTTGCTAGATCGTACTTTTGTGTGTAACCCAGACGGATCCACCTAGCGGCCATCCAGTCGGTCGGGGTAACTACGTCATAGCCAATGTCCTGTCCAAGTTTGAGTTGGGCCTGCACTTTGCCAAAGAACTCGTCATTATCGTTGTAATCTTCAAAATACTGCGCATCGATTCCGGTTTGTGTCTTAAACTTTTCAAGGGTTGGGTACTTCTTGGTCTTGGAATCGAAATCGAGATAGAGCGGCCAGTTGGCCCACCGTAGAGTTTTTGAATCGTTTTTCGATGCCCCCGATCCACCACAGGCCGCGAGCAAACCTGCCGCGCCTAATCCCCCAGCGCCTGCAAGTACCCCTCGACGAGAAATGCGAGCGCCAAGAATGGAACGGGCTTCTGGTGAAAGTGATCGCTCTGTGGCCATACGTATTTACTCCTTCGTGAGTGAGTTTCTTTCCTAAATCCTATGCCCCAAGATTAGTCATTACATGCTTTATTCGCGTGTAATCTTCAAAGCCATAGGCCGATAAATCCTTGCCATAACCCGAGCGCTTAAATCCACCATGTGGCATTTCGGCAACGACAGGGATATGGGTATTGATCCAAACGCAACCAAAGTCAAAGGCTTTAGCCATGCGCATCGCGCGTCCATGATCCTTTGTCCAGACACTCGAGGCTAGGCCGTATTCGACGCCATTGGCTTTACTAACAGCATCGGCCTCATCACTAAATCTTTGAACCGTGATGACAGGACCAAAGATCTCGCTTTGAATCATCTCGTCCTCTTGTACTAAATCTGCAACCACGGTTGCGGGAAAGAAAAAGCCGGGTCGATCAAGGGCGCTTCCACCTGCCATAACTCTTGCATGGTTTGGAACTCGCTCTAAAAAGCCAGAGACCCTTGCCAATTGATGAGCGTTATTGACGGGTCCAAGAAAGACATCTTCATCAGGTGCACCGATGGCAATGCCTTGGGCTTGGGCCGTTAATAACGCTACAAAATCATCATAAACGCTCGCTTGAACAATGACTCGGGTAGCTGCGGTGCAGTCTTGGCCAGCATTGAAATAGCCGGCAATGGCTATCGCCTCGGCTGCTGCTGGCAGGTCGGCATCGGCAAAAACTACAACTGGTGCTTTGCCACCGAGTTCTAAATGTACCCGTTTTAATTGAGTCGCTGCAGATTGTGCAACTTGTATTCCGGCGGCAACGGAGCCAGTTATTGAAACCATGTCAGGGCGTTTGTGTTCAACGACTGCTCGGCCTGTTCCGCGCTCGCCACAGACAACGTTAAAAACTCCGGCAGGTAAAAACTCTGACATTACCTGTGCCATCCACACGGTCGATGCCGGTGTTGTATCACTTGGCTTTAAGACCACAGTATTTCCGGCGGCTATTGCCGGTGCCCATTTCCACACCGCCATCATCATTGGATAGTTCCAAGGAGTTACTTGACCAATCACACCAATGGGTTCGCGCCGAATCATTGATGTCATGCCTGGCATGTACTCGCCTGCAGATTTTCCCTCTAAGTTTCGTGCCGCTCCCGCAAAGAAGCGGATCTGGTCAAGCATCGGTGGAACTTCTTCAGAGGTTGTTAAAGAAATTGGTTTTCCGGTATTTCGACATTCAATGTCAATGATCTCGGATTGACGCGCCTCAATTGCATCGGCAATTTTTAACATGGCGCGTTGGCGTTGAGACGGCGTTGAATCGCGCCAACCTGGGAATGCATTACTTGCCGCGCTAAATGCGGCGTCAACATCGGCAGCATTTGATTTCGGCGCAGTCGCATATGCCTGACCTGTAGAAGGATTTATCAGTGACGTTACCTCACCCGAAGTGCCATCTACTACATGCCCATTAATAAAGTTCGTTAACTTTTCCATGGCGCCAAGTCTACCAATTCAGTGATTGGCTAATCTAGTCGGCCCTGATTTTCTCGGCCGCAGCTAACTGGCCACATGCGCCATCGATTTCGCGACCCCGTGTATCGCGAACCGTCACAGGAACTCCGTAGCCCTCCAAAATTCGCACGAACTCGGCCTCATCTTCACGTCGAGATGCCGTCCACTTAGATCCTGGAGTTGGGTTTAATGGAATTAAATTTACGTGGGCGTTACGATTTTTTAGCAAGCGTCCCAATAAATCTGCACGCCATGATTGATCATTTATGTCACGAATGAGGGCATACTCAATGGAATATCGACGCCCCGTGCGCTTTTCATAAGCATCGGCAGCGGCCAGAACCTCCTTTATATTCCAACGCGAGTTAATCGGCACCAATGTTTCTCGAAGTTCGTCATCGGGTGTATGCAAAGACACGGCCAAAGTAACGGCGATACCCTCTTCGGTGAGTTTTTCAATTCCGTTTACTAAACCAACGGTAGACACCGTTACCGAGCGCGCGCTAATGCCAAGGCCATCGGGGCTCGGTTCAGTGATGTTTCGGACAGTGCGCATGACGGCGTTGTAATTGGCCAAAGGCTCACCCATTCCCATAAAGACAATGTTGGAAAGCCGAACTGGACCACCTGGTAATTCTCCGCGAGCACAAGCCCGCGCCGCGGCTACGATCTGCTCGGTGATTTCGCCCGCACTTAGATTCCGGGTCAAACCCGCTTGCCCAGTTGCACAAAATGGGCAGTTCATTCCGCATCCGGCTTGCGAAGAGATGCAGACCGTCACGCGATCGCTGTAGCGCATTAAAACACTTTCAACCAAAACCCCATCATGCAACCTCCATAAATCTTTTCGAGTCATACCATCATCGCAGGCAACTGAGCGAACCAATTCAATGAGTTTTGGAGTTAATTGATCGGCGATACTTAGACGGACATCGGCCGGAATATCACTCCATGTCTGTGGATCATCCGATAAATGAGAAAAATAATGCGTGGCAACCTGTGTGGCTCTAAAAGCTGGCAGGCCAAGAGATTGTGCGACTTCACGCCGCTCTGAAGGTGAGTAATCCGCTAAGTGCTTAGGTACTTTTTTACGCTGAACGGGCTCATCAAAGATTAACTTTATTTCAGGAATGCTCATATCCAGTTTTTCACTAACTCAAGGGCCAACCAAAGCGCAGGAGCCGAAATTAAAACTGAGTCAAGGCGATCTAACATTCCTCCATGGCCGGGCAGCAACGTACCCATATCTTTGAGTTCCAAATCGCGCTTCATAGCGCTTTCAATTAAATCGCCACACGTTGCCGTAAATACAATCATTAACCCGGCAATCGCACCGATCCACCAAGCCATATTCATGATGAGCGTAAATGCAAGCACGCCGCCAGTTACCGTAAATACGAAGGAACCAACTAAGCCTTCCCAACTCTTCTTGGGACTGATCTTGGGCACAAGTGGATGTTTGCCAAAGAGAACTCCGACGATGTAGCCGAAAGTGTCGTTACATGAAACTAAAATGACGAAGGTCATAACGCGTTCAAATCCATTACTGGTGCGCCCTAGAAGAATGAGAAAACCACCTAAAAACGGCAGATAAAGAAGTGAAAACGTGGTGGCAGTTGCACTTGCAACAAAACCTTCAGGGCCTTTGCTTAATAGCCCGATGAGCAGAACGGGGATTGCTATCGCGGTGGCAATTGCCAAACCACCGACCCCTCCAATCCACGCCGCGTATGACAACGCGATTGAGGCGATAATGAGTGCTCTCAATGACAAGTAAATTCCGCGCGCACTAAATGCTCGTACAATTTCGCGAATCCCAAGAAGTACCGCAACGGTAACAACGGTCGCAAAGATTTCGCGGTGGTAGGCCAGTGCGAACCAAATCAAAGCAATGAGTGAGAGTGAGACGGCTATTGAGGGAAGTAGTTTTCGCCCGGCTCGCTTATTTATCGCCTCGTTTATGGAGTGAATATCAGACATTAAAGTTAAAAGCCCTTAGATTTCTAGGAGCTCAGTCTCCTTATGTTTAAACATCTCATCGACTTGGCTAACATGATCGGACGTTATCTTTTCTAACTCTTTTTCACCGCGTGCCACATCATCCTTACCGACTTCGCCATCTTTTTCCATCTTCTCAATCGCCTCTTTAGCCGAACGGCGAATGTTGCGCATGGAGATTTTTGAATCTTCAGCCTTACTTTTTACGACTTTGATGTACTCTTTGCGACGCTCTTGCGTAAGTTGTGGAAAATTGATACGAATAAGCACCCCATCACTAGATGGATTTACTCCTAAATCTGAATCACGTATAGCCTTTTCAATATTAGCCATGGCACCTTTATCAAATGGTGCAATCGTTGCCATTCGAGCATCAGGAACTTGAATCGATGCGAGCTGAGAGAGCGCGGTGTACGTGCCGTAGTAATCGACCATAATCTTATTAAAAAGCGATGGGTGCGCACGGCCAGTTCGGATAGAGGCAAAATCATCTTTAGCAACTTCTACCGCTTTGCTCATCTTAGTATCGGCATCCTTGAGGACACTTGCTACATCTGACATCGTCACTCCTTTTATTTTCAAGCCTAATATGGCTGTCGCAAATTCTATATTAAGAAGCGTGATTTAGATTACTGCTCAAAACATGCGTAATTAAAGGCTTTTACGGGAAATTGGCGCTGGCACTCACTACTAATACGCATCGACGGAGTATGGCGTAGTAGTTTCGCAGGTACAGATAGAGCGGAGAGTTACTGAGTGTTTCAAGTACGCATACATGGTCGCGGCGGCCAGGGAGTTGTTACCGCCGCCGAGCTACTCGCGCAAGCAGCTTTTGCTGAAAAACGTTTTGCACAAGCTTTTCCAAGTTTTGGATCTGAACGCACTGGCGCTCCCGTAGTCGCGTTTTGTCGTATCTCTGATGCTCACATACGTGTTCGCGAACCCATCATGGCACCCGATGCAGTCATCATTCAAGATTCAACATTACTAAAACAAATCGATGTATTTGCTGGGTTAAGTGGTAGTGGTTATGCGCTCATTAATTCGACAAGAAGTTTTGAGGAGTTATGTTTTGCCGAAGTTTCACTTCAACGCTCTCGATGCATTACCGTACCCGCAACGGGGATTGCAATGGAGCATTTAGGTCGGCCTGTACCAAACGCCGTATTGCTTGGTGCTTTTGCCGCGCTCACAAAAGTCGTTTCGCTTGATTCGGTAACCGATGCAATCAACGAAAAATTCAAGCCAAAGATTGCCGCATCCAACTGCGCCGCAGCTACGGCGGCGTATGAATACGTCTTGGGAATAGTTGCCGCACATGCTTAAACAAATCGAAGGATCTAAAGCCGTTGCCGATGCGGTCGCAACATGTCGCCCACAAGTAATTTGCGCATACCCAATCTCACCTCAGACTCACATAGTCGAAGGATTGAGCGTGTTAGTTAAAAATGGGTCGTTAGAAAACTGCGAATTTATAAACGTAGAATCTGAATTTGCTGCAATGTCGGTAGCAATCGGGGCCAGTGCAACAGGTGCCAGAACCTATACGGCAACGGCTAGCCAAGGCCTTCTCTATATGGTTGAAGCCGTCTATAACGCTTCAGGACTCGGGCTTCCGATAGTTATGACGGTTGCCAATCGCGCAATTGGTGCGCCAATAAATATCTGGAACGACCACAGTGACTCGATGTCCCAACGCGATTCAGGTTGGCTTCAACTTTATGCCGAGACCAATCAAGAGGCTGCAGACTTACATGTTCAAGCATTTAAAATTGCTGAAGAGTTATCTCTTCCGGTCATGGTCTGCATGGATGGATTCATCCTGACCCATGCTTATGAGCGCGTAGATGTCCCAGAACAAAGTTACGTTGACAGGTTTTTACCCGCCTATATCCCGCGCCAAACCTTGGATCCAGTTAACCCAGTTTCAATAGGTGCGATGGTGGGTCCGGAAGCCTTCACGGAAGTTAAGTACATGGCGCATATGAAAAACCAACTCGCTTTAGTTGTAATCCCTAAAGTTGCCGCGGATTTTCAAGAGATTTTTGGTCGCACTTCAGGTGGATTAATCCGCGGTTATAAACTCGAAGGCGCCGACACTGTGGTCATCGCCCTTGGATCGGTTTTAGGAACAATAAAAGATGTCGTTGATGAGATGATTGCCGCCGAAATCAAAATTGGAGTTCTAGGCATTATCGCCTTTAGACCCTTTCCAACTCAGGCAGTAAAAGAAGCACTCGCCAATGCAAAACGCGTCATTGTTTTAGAGAAGGCTTTTCAAGTCGGAATCGGCGGAATTGTTATTGAAAATATTCGCCACGCTTTACGGGGATCTGGCATTAGGGATTACACAGTTATCGCAGGTCTAGGTGGGCGCCCAATTACTAAGGACTCACTTCGCAATTTTTTTAATGCGGCATGTAGTGATCAAGTAGATGAATTAACTTTTCTCGATTTAGATCTAGCGTTGGCAGAGAGTGAAATTTTGCGAGAGGCGAGCAAATAAGTGTCCACAACACCCATCAAGTTTTATCAAGTTGGAAGTTTTGCAATTGGAAATCGTTTGCTCCCGGCGCAAGATCGCTCGATTCAATCCGACCCAAATCGCGCGAATGCACTTACATCGGGTCACCGCGCATGCCAAGGTTGCGGCGAAGCCCTCGGTGCGCGCTACGCACTAGACGCGGCGATGCGCGCTACGAATGAAAAAATTATTGTCGTCAATGCAACGGGATGTTTAGAGGTATTTTCTACGCCTTACCCTGAATCTTCTTGGCGCCTAGCGTGGCTGCACTCTCTCTTTGGTAACGCCCCTGCCGTAGCAACCGGTGTTGCCGCAGCCTTAAAGGCGCAAGGCAAAAATGATATTCGCGTTATTGGTCAAGGCGGAGATGGTGCAACCGTTGATATTGGCTTTGGTGCGTTATCTGGAATGTTTGAACGAAATGATGATGTCCTATATATCTGTTATGACAACGAGGCCTATATGAACACCGGTGTGCAACGATCGGGTGCAACTCCGCCAGCCGCGCGTACTGCCACAACGCAAGCCGTTGGTACAAACCCGGGCAATCTCTTTGGCCAAGGAAAGAACCTTCCACGCATTGCCATGGCCCACGAGATTCCCTATGTTGCAACGGCAACCGTTGCAGACCTGCGCGACTTAGAGGCCAAAGTTACTCGGGCCATGTCATTTCGCGGAGCCCGTTATATTCACGTTCTGGTGCCCTGCCCACTTGGTTGGGGCTCGGAGTCCTGTGACACGATAAAGATTGCGCGCCTTGCTACGCAGTCGGGTTTATTTCCCGTCTTTGAAGCCGAATCTGGTGAAGTAACATCATCGACCCCGATTCGAAAACCTGTGCCTGTTGAAGAATACTTAAAACTTCAAACGCGTTACGCACATTTATTTTCCCCCACACGACGCGATGATGTCATAGATCATTTACAGGCCATCGCCGATAAAAATATTGCACGCTATAACTTAATTTCTGAAGAGAGCGCACATCTCTAATGGAAAATCCCTTTGCAATTACGCTATCTGTTAACTCATCACTTGCCAATCACACGGGATCATGGCGTGTAGAAAAACCTGAGTACGTCCACCGTATGCCGCCGTGTAATAACGCATGCCCTGCGGGTGAGAATATTCAAAACTGGTTATACATCGCCGAGGATGGCGCATATGAAGCGGCTTGGCGAGCCCTAATTATTGATAATCCATTCCCAGCGATTATGGGTCGTGTGTGTTATCACCCATGTGAGAGCGTATGCAATCGCGCCGAATTAGATGAGGCCGTTGGAATTAACTCCATCGAACGCTTTCTCGGCGATCATGCGATAGAAAAGGGTTGGACAATTCCGGCACCGAGCGTTGAGAGTGGTTTTAAGGTTTTAGTAATCGGGGCTGGCCCAGCAGGTTTATCTGCGGCCTATCACTTACGCAGTATGGGCCATAACGTCACCGTTCGAGATGCAACACCCGCACCTGGTGGAATGATGCGCTATGGAATTCCAAAATATCGCTTGCCGCGCGAAGTTTTAGATGCTGAGATCAATCGCATTAAGGAGATAGGCGTTGTCTTTGAAATGAATACCCACGCTGATGATGTTCACGAAGCACTCGACGAAGGCTTTAGCGCGGTGTTTTTAGCAATCGGCGCTCAATTGAGTAAGCGCGCATATATCCCTGCAAGTGAGAGTGCGCGGATTTTAGATGCAATCAAAGTTTTACATGAAGTCGAAGATGGTAGTCAACCGTTGCTAGGTCGCAAAGTTGTTGTTTATGGCGGTGGTAATACCGCGATGGATATTGCACGTACGGCCAAACGGTTAGGAGCCGAAGAAGCGATAATTGTCTACCGTCGCACACGTGATAAAGCACCGGCCAATGATCAAGAGATTACCGAGGCAATCGAAGAAGGCATTCTGGTTAAGTGGTTATCAACCGTTAAACATGTTGAAGAGAAGAAGCTTCACATTGAAAAAATGGAGTTAGATGAGAATGGATTTCCTCAACCCACAGGTGAGTTTGAAACCCTTGAAGCCGACTCTTTGATTTTGGCGTTGGGTCAAGAAGTAGACTTCTCACTCCTTGGAAATAGCGCCGATTTAGATACTAAAGATGGTGTAATGCCCGTTGATGCCACAATGATGACTTCACATCCTGGAATTTTTGCCGGTGGTGACATGATTCCAGCCGAGCGCACCGTGACAACAAGCATTGGACACGGCAAAAAAGCTGCACGCAATATCGATGCTTGGCTTCGCAAAAAGGCATACGAGAAAATTGAGAACAATGACATTGTCACCTTTGATCAACTCAATACGTGGTACTACACCGATGCACCTCACATCGTCCGTGAGCGCTTAGAGGCCAGCCGTCGGGCTAAAGATTTTTCTGAAGTCGTTAAAGGTTTGGATGAATCCAATGCGTTGTATGAAGCGCGGCGCTGTCTATCATGCGGCAACTGTTTTGAGTGCGATAACTGTTTTGGCGTCTGTCCCGACAATGCCATTATTAAGTTAGGTCCGGGCAAAGGCTTTGAAATAAATTTGGATTACTGCAAGGGTTGCGGGATCTGCGTGGTCGAATGTCCGTCGAGCTCGATTATCATGGTGTCCGATAAATAACTTGCTTGTGAAGATAAAGTCTTAGTCGACTAACGTTCCAATCATTTCTCCGCGAACTGCACGACCAATGTTTCCATTTTTGAGTAAGTCAAAGACCACGATTGGCAGTTTATTTTCGCGACAAAGAGCAAAGGCTGCGGCGTCGGCCACCGCTAATGATTTTGTTAAAACTTCATCATAGGAGATGGTGTCGAACTTGGTGGCAGTTGAATCCTTTTTAGGATCGGCGCTGTAAACACCATCAACACCACTTTTTGCAAGCAACAATGCCTCGGCTCCGATTTCAAGTGCGCGTTGGGCCGCGACCGTATCGGTTGTAAAATATGGCATTCCAGCGCCTGCACCAAAGATGACAACGCGTCCTTTTTCTAAATGGCGAATCGCTCGAAGTGGAACATAAGGCTCGGCGACTTGGCCCATGGTGATTGCCGTCTGAACTCGCGTTTGGATTCCCTCTTTTTCAAGAAAGTCTTGGAGCGCCAAACAGTTCATGACCGTTCCCAGCATTCCCATGTAATCGGCACGCGCGCGATCCATGCCGCGTTGTTGTAATTCAGCCCCGCGGAAGTAGTTACCACCACCTACAACAATGGCAACTTGCACACCGGTTTGAGCAACATCAGCGATCTGCTTAGCAATATCTTGGACCACATCAGGATCTACGCCGATGCCTTTTTCCCCACCAAAAACCTCGCCAGATAGTTTAAGGAGTACTCGCCGATACGTTCCTCGTGTACCGGGCATAGCTTGTCCTTACTGACCCACACGGAAGCGATGAAAAGCCTTAACGACTGTTCCCGCCTCATCGAGTATCTGCTTAACGGTTTTCTTGGCATCCTTTGCAAATGACTGCTCAATCAGGGAGACCTCTTTAACAAAACCAGTTACACGTCCTTCAACGATTTTTAGAAGAGATGCCTCAGGCTTGCCCTCTTCAACGGCCGTCTCATGTGCGATTCGGCGCTCATTGGCAATGAGATCTTCTGGCACATCTTCGCGATTTACATATAGTGGTGCAAAAGCGGCGATGTGCTGCGCGATATCTTTTCCAACACCAAGAGCATCTTTAGTGAGTTGAACTAAGACGCCAACTTGTGGTGGCAAATCGGGACTTGTGCGGTGGAGATAAATTCCAACTGGTTCATCTTTAAGAACTGCGATGCGGCGAACTTCAATTTTTTCACCTAACATCGCATTTGCCTCATCGATGACCGAATGAACTGTGTTGCCACTTGCCATCGATGTTGCAAGAAATTCTTCAACGCTTCCGGACCGCACATTTTGTAAGTGAGCCAAGAGTTCATCGGCTAGGGCAACGAAACGCTCACCTTTAGCAACAAAATCAGTCTCGCAGTTGAGTTCGAGCATGACGCCGAGATTGCCCTCAACTTTTGCAACGACTGCGCCATTTGACGTTAATCGGCCCTCGCGTTTAGTAACTCCCTTTAATCCTTTGACTCGAATAATGTCGATCGCTTTATCGTAATCACCTTCGGCTTCATCGAGTGCTTTTTTGCAGTCAAGCATTCCCGCAGCAGTTTCTTCGCGAAGACGCTTTACATCGGCGGCAGTATATGCGGCCATTCTGGTTAGACCTCTTCCGTAGGAGCTGGGGTTTCAACCACATCATCAGCGCTCACACTTTGAGCTGGAATCTCGGACACGTCAACGTCACTTATTGGTTGGGACGCCTCGGACTCAGCATCGCTGGCTATTGGCTCAGACATTGGTTGGGACATTGGTTGGGACATTGCAATCTCTTTCTCCCAATCGGCCATCGGCTCGCCCGCGGCAACTTCGGCAGGTGCATCAGACTTGCTCTCCTCTTTTACCGTGGCAGAGCGTGCGGCAAGGCCGGCAACAATTGCATCGGTGATAACGCGTGTGAGTAGACCGATTGAACGGATTGCATCATCGTTACCTGGAATCTTGTAATCAACCTCATCTGGATCACAGTTTGTATCCAAAATAGCAATCACTGGAATACCGAGCTTCTTAGCCTCTTGAACTGCTAAATGCTCTTTCTTAGTATCCACAACCCAAATCGCTGAAGGCAATTTTGTCATATGACGGATTCCATCAAGGTTCTTAAATAGTTTTTCGCGCTCACGTCGAAGCATCAATAGCTCCTTTTTCGTAAGCAGAAGATCGTTGGTGTTCTCAAGTGCCTCTAACTCTTTAAGACGCTGAATACGCTTATATACAGTTGGAAAGTTAGTGAGCATTCCACCTAACCAGCGCTCGGTCACGGTTGGCATTCCAACGCGCGCGGCCTGTTGCATGATCGGCTCATGCGCCTGCTTCTTTGTTCCTACAAAGAGAATGTGACCGCCCTTGGCGACCGTGTCCTTTACAAATTCGTAGGCGCTATCAATGAGGGCAAGTGATTGTTGAATATCGATGATGTAGATACCGTTGCGCTCGGTGAAAATAAAACGCTTCATCTTTGGATTCCATCGACGTGTCTGGTGTCCAAAGTGGACTCCGCTATCTAGGAGTTCTCGCATTGTTACAACTGCCATGGCAGGTTTGCTCCTTCATAGATTTTATGCGCAGAGGCATAAAACCCGCTCGGTTGTGGCCAAACTATTTGTTAGGCCCGTCGCACTGAGTTTCATCGACCGAATGAACGGACCGAGATGATTCACCTGATTATTGATAATCAAGGCAGTGCTGAGATGTCACCAACAAATTTCTTCGCGGGTGCAGAGCGAATCTTACCTGCCAAATCACACCACGGATTACCTCCGGATTGGGCCTAAAATCGCCTGCCACGTCGTTTTAGGCTCCATCCGAATGGTGAAGTTATCTCTGATCTATAGCTTATGTTCACCATTCACAAAGACATGGAGATAGTTAGATGTACGGACCTCTAGGGTCGCATCGAAAACGGCTACTCCGTTTGAACCAATAACGACACTTGCAACCTTCTTATCTACCCATTTTCTCGTTGAGGAGGAAGACCTGACATAAAGAATGGCAACTTTGCCAGCATCTTGCGGGCAGAAATTTGCCTGAACTTGACCGTCGAGGCTCGTTAGTGAATAAGAAAGAAGATTGCAGGTTGTTTGTCCTACTGTCACTACTCCCTTACTTGGTGCCACGGGATTTGTTCCTAGAACATTCGAAGTCACGGGGGTCGAGCTTTGAACGGTTATGACAATTTTATTTGACAACGCGTCTATGTACTGTTCTGAAGCATTTTTTCGTGCGGTGACGAAGCATGCCCCCACTTTCTTTCCGGTTACTACTCCTATTGGTGTAACCTCGCACACCGCCGAAGTTGTAGTCCCAAAGGCGAGA